>NZ_AZUX01000112.1:0-1491 GCF_000513915.1 Mesorhizobium sp. WSM2561 | reverse complement strand
CAGACCGACTTCACCTACGCCACCCCGGAAACCGTCATAGAGCTCGGCGATCTTCTGATCGTATCCGGTCCGACAAAGCTGGTGGAAAAATTCGCCGCTATCGCCTGACAAAATGAAGATTGGCTGGTCTTGGTGGTCTGCAAATGCAGAGCGCCGCCGGCATGAAGTGTCGTTTCGGGAGCCGTAAGCGACCCTGGCACTCACGATTCCATGGTCGGCTCGCGCCCGTTGCATACCTTTACAGTGAAATCCACGGGCAAGTCATGGCGCGACCGACTCGTTCCGGAAACAGCTTCTCAACCTGCTGCGACATTTCATTGAGCCAGAGGCAGCACAATCATCTTGAATTGATCAAATCCTACAGAACGTCATCGCCGCGTCGGCGTTTGCCGGCCGTGGAAGATCCTATCCAACCGTCTCAATCGAGTTCGGCAGGACCGGGCAGATCCGCCACGTCACTTCGCTGTGAGAGGCTACGGAACGCCTGATTAGCGACAACTGGTGGGAAATGGCGGCGAAGGCTCTCATCGGCGCAACGCAACGCCACGTGATGGCCGAAGAGGCGCGCCAAGCCTCGCAGCCGAGGCTGGCCTATTGTTACTCCTCTAGCGCAGGTGTGTCAGGACTGGCGATGTCTCGACCTTCGACTCCTCAATGTTGACGTTGGTGTCCCGGGCACCGGAGAAGGTGTCCGCTCCGAAGAACAGGCAGAACAGCAATAGTGCGGCAACATCAGAATTGCCGCAACACGGTCCCTCCGCCTCAAACTTTGGACGAAGTTGGGTGTGTCAAGTTCTGCAAAAATGGCGTGGCATTCAGCGGTGACGTTGGCGTGTCCGCCGCGCAGCCCCCGTGTTTAGCGGAGCGGCGGACATGCGGGCCGCGACTCAGGCGGCCAGTGCTCTCAGGCTCTCCTTCTTGTGCTCGCGCAGATGATCCATGTTGAGGTAGCGGGTCGCCTCGAGCCAGTTCTCGTGGATCTCCACCGCCAATGCCCGAACCAGCCGCAAACAGCTCTGCGGGTTGGGGAAGATGCGAACGACCAGAGTGCGCCGCTTGATCTCCTGGTTTAGCCGCTCCAGCATGTTCGTCGACTTAAGCAGAACGCGCGGCGCGATATGAGTGAATGAGTCCAACGTATGAGTTACGACGTCCAGTGGGTACTGGAATGGTTTGCTGCCCGCCCGGCGCGTTTGCCAGAGGTGTCGCCCGGCTGTCCGGCGGCAGCATCGGGAAGGTTCATGGACGCTCGTTGACAACCAAGGGCGCTGAGCGACTCGAGATGGATCCGGCACGGTCTTCTGCTCAATATTGCCGAAGCTTGCGCCGCAAAGGGCGGATCGCTGGTTGCTAGCGGGCGGCGAGCTTGTCCCACCGCTTGCAATACAGGCGGACGCCGACGGGCATGATCTCATAGCCGGCATCATTCAACTGGAGCTTCATCTCCTCGAAATGCCGCTTTGAGCCGCTGACGATCGATTCAGGCGTGTA
>NZ_AZUX01000111.1:0-1507 GCF_000513915.1 Mesorhizobium sp. WSM2561 | reverse complement strand
ATGTCGCGAACGGTCCGGCCGAGATAGGTCTTGAGCCTGCGCAGCGCCTTGTTGGCCCGCTTGAACTTGTGTGGATGCCAGCCGTTTTGCAAGGAGAGCATTGAACTTTTGGGCGTGTGATCGAGTGCGGGCTTGTGTCAGGCCTGTCTCAGGTGCGGCAATTCACATGCCGCGGGCCGGTATGGTGATGCGCGGATCAGGTCCAAATCTGCTTGGCGAGCTCATGCAGCTCCCGTTCAAACACTGGTTTTCCTGACCCCGATCTGATCGATCATTTGCCCATGCGGTTCTTGGCCTTCGTCACATCTCCGACGTACCGGCTTCAGGTGCGCGGACGAGTGTTCATGCAGGCACCATCGCCGGATTCCGGTAATCCTCTTGTTTCGTTAGCATCGCCCAGATTCCGCGCCATCTTGTTGGCCAGCGCAATTGCCACCAGCATGCGTGGCTTCTTCGCCATCATGCGGGCAAGCCATGAGCCCTCGGGCGCACTCTTCCGGGATGCCCATTGCACCACGGCCATGGCACCGAGGATGAGCAATCGTCGAATATCGCGTTGACCCATCTTCGAGCTCTTCCCCAATCGTTGCTTGCCCCCGGTGGACTTCTGCAGCGGGACCAGCCCGAGCCAGGCGGAGAAGTCGCGGCCACACTTGAAGGTCTCCATCGACGGCGCAAAGGTTTCGATCGCAAGGGCGGCGATCGGCCCGACACCGGGCATGGTCTGCAAACGTCGCGATCTTTCCGCTTCCTTGGACAGCGCGCTGATCGTCTTATTCAGTGCCTCGATCTGGCCAGTCAGGTGGGCGATCCGGTCCAGCAAATCGTCGCAGATCTCGCGGACCAGATCCGGCAATTTCGCGTTCTGGTCCTCGATGACCTCTGCCAGACGTCGCACGTGGCCGATGCCTTGCGGAGCAACATATCCGAACTCATAAAGGTGCGCGCGCAATGCGTTGACCAGTTCGGTGCGCTGATTGACCAACTGTTCCCGGGTGCGAAACACGATGGCGCGGCACTACTGTTCCTCGCTCTTCGGTTCGACAAAGCGCATCGTCGGCCGTTGTGCTGCCTCGACGATCGCCTCCGCATTCGCTGCGTCATTCTTATGCCGCTTGATGAACGGTTTGACATAGCCAGGGGCGAGCAGTTTCGGCTGATGGCCAAGCCCGGCCATCTCGCGAGCCCAGTAGTGGGCGCTGCCACAAGCCTCCATCGCCACAACACAGGCTGGATGATCCGTCATGAACGTACGGAACTGCACGCGCGTCAGCTTCTTGCGGAACACAACAGATCCCATCGGCTGCCGCCCCGTGCAGTTGGAAGACGTTCTTTGCCAGATCGACTCCAATGATGGTAACTTCTTCCATGGATGCTTTCCTCTCCTTTGCGTGGCTTTAGCACCACGAACTTTGGCACATTGCGATGCCGTCGGAGAAGGCTGGCATCCACCCCATCTGCTTGGCGTGCGCATAGCGCTGCTGCTTGATCAGCGCCAGCTTGCCGA
>NZ_AZUX01000110.1:0-1586 GCF_000513915.1 Mesorhizobium sp. WSM2561 | reverse complement strand
CCCCCGGCTGAGCCGCGCGCCATGCGCCCGGATCTGGAAGTGGCGGATATATTCCACCGTCACGGGGCTGATTATCGCCGCGACTATGCCGGCCATCTCGGGCGTGTCGAGCGCCGGGTCATGGCCGCGGTGGAGGCGTGCCGGACCGCGGCCCTGGGCGGTCACGCCGAACAGTGCACCGACTGCGGCCTCGTGCGGCAAGCCTATAACTCCTGCCGCAACCGCCACTGCCCTAAATGCCAAGGCCTAGCCCGCGCCCAGTGGCTGGCTGAGCGGCAGGCTGAGCTGCTGCCGGTCCCATACTTCCACGTGGTCTTCACCGTTCCGGCCCAGATCGCTGAGATCGCCTTCCAGAACAAGGCGGCGGTCTATGCGATCCTGTTCAAGGCCGCGTCCGAAGCCTTGAGGGTGGCGGCGGCCGATCCCAGGCATCTGGGCGCCGAGATCGGCGTGGTCGCCGTGCTTCATACTTGGGGTCAAAATCTCCACCATCATCCGCATGTCCACTGCGTCGTGCCGGGCGGCGGCCTGTCGCTCGAGCCTGCCACGGCGAAGACCGGGGACCAGCGATGGATCGCCTGCCGGCCGGGATTTTTCCTGCCCGTACGGGTTCTGTCGCGCCTGTTCAGGCGGCTATTCCTGGAGCGCCTGCAGGACGCCTTCGACGCCGGCCAGCTTCGCTTCTTCAGCGATCTCGCCAGCCTGGCCGACCGTGCCAGCTTCTGCGCCCATCTGGCTGGACTGAAGGGGATCGAATGGGTCGTCTACGCCAAGGCTCCGTTCGGCGGTCCCGAACAGGTCCTCGCCTATCTGGGCCGCTACACCCATCGCGTCGCCATCGCCAACAGCCGCCTCGTGAGCCTGGACCAGGGAAAGGTCAGCTTCCGCTGGAAGGACTATCGCCATCACGACAAGTCCAAGCACAAGCTCATGACCTTAAGCGCCGACGAGTTCATCCGGCGCTTCCTGCTGCACGCTCTTCCAGACGGGTTCCATCGCATCCGCCATTACGGCCTCCTCGCCAACGGCCACCGCGTCGCCAAACTGGCCCAGTGCCGTCTTCTTCTGGCAGCGCCCACGCCGCCGCCGGACCCGACCGCCGACTATCGCCAGCGTTACCGCTGTCTCACAGGACGCTCCCTGGACATCTGCCCGGGCTGCGGCGGCGCCATGGCCTCGCTCGGCCCGATCCCGCGCAAGGCACCGACCTGGCCAGACACCTCATGACACGCTGCGCACCGACACGCTCGCACCGTCCATCCCGGCGTCTGCTGCAGTCGTCGCCGGACCTCTGCGCGTCGCTAGTCAAAGTCGCAGCCCGGCTATCGCCAGCAACGCTGCACCTCAGCGTCAACGACCCAATGGCGCCGTCTCTCGCGTCCCAGATGGTCCTGCATCGCGACGACGGGCGACTGCCCCAGACCGATCGGCGAGCCCGCTCCGGCGCCTCGGACACACTGTCGAGCGCTAAATCCCCATAGCCCCGCCCGCCATCCCGCGGTTCAGTTCAATCAGGCTTCAATGTAGTCGCGACCCGTGCGTGCACGCCCAATCGCGCCCGCGACCACACAGAACCCTCCAGATTC
>NZ_AZUX01000109.1:0-1641 GCF_000513915.1 Mesorhizobium sp. WSM2561 | reverse complement strand
GAAGCTTGGACCGGGGTTGCTGCAGGCCCTGGCCAACTACAAGGGTGAGAAGGTTTGTTCAGGAGATCTCTGTGCGGCTCCACAAAAGGATTTCCTGAAACCAAACCGCACCCGGAAGACGGAAGATGAAGGGGATGACACGTCGGAAAATGCTTTGGCCTGATCGGGCGAATTTTGGCGAGTGCATGCGCGTCGCAAGTACGCCGTAAAGGGCGAGTGAAGTCTGGGTCTGTGCGCCGTTGCCATCCTGGGTTGGATGTTATGCTGTCCCTGAGCCCACTTTGCGCGCAGCAGCAAAGGCCTGCCTCACGGGCTCAGGCGGGCCGTCGTCAATGATGGCCGGTTGGCGCCGCGCCAAAAAATCGGTGAGCTAAAGTCGCGGCATTGGTTCTCCAAAAAAAACGGAGCGTCTTCGGCGCGAACCTTGTTGGAAGCGGTACTCCTCGCGCTGTCCTGCTAGCAGCGTAGCCAAGGTGCAGGAGTTCGCCTGCACCCCAGAACCAGCTCTGCAGCCGCCCCTTCGGTTCAACTTCTCCATCGATGCCCCGAGACATGGGTCGTATAGTCTGGACAAACTCTTGGCCGTCAAGGTCGGCCGCAAGCAGATCCGGCCAGATTTAGCTGCGCCCATGTTGTCTCCGTTCATGGCCACGGATCGAGCGTTCGCTTGGGTCAGCCGCGGCACCAAAGGCCGCGAATTTCGCGCGCGGAACGATGATGGAGCATCAGAACTCGGGATGATGCTTGCGTAGAAACGCGAGCAAGTTGGGATCTGTGCCCAAGGAGGCAACAACAGCACTGACGAACCCGCAATGGCAAGGTGGCCTCTTCGATCCGTCCTTCAGCGGCTGGCCATCGTCGTGGCTCGTTGATTCAAGCCCCTCAAACGTGTCGTCCAGATCTTTCAAACGGTGCGGAGCCAACGCAGTGTAAAGACGCTATCCTGCTCGCGACAGAGGGCGGCAACCCGCGCCGCGCCTCATCAATCGCGCTAGAGAAAAGTCAGCGATCGCCAGCCAGTTTTTTCTGCACGAGGCAGACAGGTCGCGCGTACTTTTGGCCAGCTCCGAAGTGCTGCTGCTCAACGAGCCGACCTCAATTTTACCGCCAGCGAGCGCTAAAGCACATCCACAGATCGATGAATTGATTGTGATGGGACACAGCTTTGCTGAGCTGATTCAACGTCCACTTTAATGAGGTGGATGATAGCAAGAACACTCAGTGAGGGCCCTCGGTCGCTGGTTTTGAAGGCTTGCGATGAGGGTACGTCGGCGCGACAGGCGGCGGCGCGGTTCGGCGTGGGGATATCGAGTGCGATCCGTTGGATGGCGCGGCGAAAATCGGCGAGCGAACGCCTCGGCCACAGGGCTGGCGGCGCGCCTCCGGTCTCGATGCGCATGAAGCCTTCATCGCCGGGTTGATCGAGGCTTCAAGGACATCACGCTGGACGAGATGGTTGAACTGCTGGCCCTCGAGCGGTCGGCACGCATTGGTCGCAGTGCCTTGAGCGTGCTGGCACGGCCTTTGCTCAAACTGACGAATGGCAAACCCTGCTGAGGGCTGACCACGCAAGACGTGCGAATCTTTTAGTTTGTGTGTTCCGTTTCCGACAAAGACACACATTTGGCAATAGCTTTGGAG
>NZ_AZUX01000108.1:0-1655 GCF_000513915.1 Mesorhizobium sp. WSM2561 | reverse complement strand
ATCACGAAGGAGCAAGTTGAAGGCGCTCCGCGCTATGCTCGCGACCAGGATTTCGACTGGAATGCCGAGAGTGGCCGCCGCGTTTACGACTACTATGGCATCCGGCCCTATTGGATATAGACACGGTTGGCAGCGGATGGCTCGAGCCAGTCTCCGATTATCTGGCCTGCGGCGATTCGGGGTGATCGCGGCATCAGTCCGGCTGGGTTGCTGGATTGAGCGGCGATGGTTACCAACTAAAGCAGGCCGAGGTATACAGCGAAGCACCGACCGCGCGAGCGGGCACTAGGGCGTGTACTCATAAACGACGACCAGCCGATGAACGGTAAGCGGCTAGCACGTTTCATCAGTTGCCCATGCCCTTTGCTCAATCGCCCCTTGGGACCACCAAAAGTGGCTATTGAGCAAACTAGCCGACGCAGGCTTGAGAACCCATCGATTCAGGGCAGCGGGATCGGCTTGTCACTGAGCATGCGCAAGTACGCGATCAGGTCGACCCGTTCGGTCTCGTCCGGAACGCCAGGCGTCTCCATGTAAGTGCCCGGCGTAGTGGCCATGGGCTCAAGCAAAAATTTGTTCAGGTCCTCGAGCGTCCACACACCCTCCCAGCCCAGCAGGGTGTCAGAGTAACGTATAGTTGCAAGAGATGCTTTGTCGCGGCCAACGACGCTCCACAAATTCGGTATCGTTCGGTTCCTTCCCTGTGGCTCGGCACCGTGGCAATAGTCGCACCTGCGGACGACGAAGGAGGTTCGGCCTTTCTCCACATCGGCAGAGGCCAACTTCATCGAGATCGGGGCTGGAGTTGGCAAGACGACACCGTGGGACATGAGATAGTCAGCAACTTCGAGTTGTTCCGATTTTTTTGCCATATGGAGTGGTGTGTTGCCGTCCTCTGCCCTCGCATTTACGTCCGCGCCGGCCTCAACCAGTGCCTTCACGCAGTCGAGACAACCGAGATTGACGGCGGCATGAAGGGCGGGTTGGCTGCTGCCGTCGGCATTTGGATCTGCGCCCGCATCCAGCAATAGATTTAACAGATCGATCTTGTCTATCCCCATAGCCGCCATCAGCGGGGAACCAAGAGCCGTCTGAGCGTTGACGTCCGCACCACGTTCTACGAGCAGTTTTGCTGCTTGGATGTGGCCCATAAAGATCGCAAAATAGAGTGGCGTTGCGCTTCCATCACTCTCATCTACATCAGCGCCCGCATCGAGCGCTGCCGTGATAGCCGCGACATCGCCCTCCATGGCGGCGTCGTGGATGGCGGCGGCATGCGATACAATCGGAATGTGCAAGAGCAGCAGTGGAATGAAAAGCAAGGACACGTGCATTGGCATCTCCCAAGGCAAGCCACAGTAAGCGTCACGCTTTCAAGACTGCAAGCGTAAAGGCGAATGCCTGAGTTGGATAGTCCTTGAAAGAAGGAAGGTTTTCAGGACCGCCGACCATACTCGGTCGACCCACCTTGAGATCGTGTCCCAGGGAGTGGTGTATCTGACGGCTTGGTCGCCGCGCTCTCCGGCATTGGGCCGGGATGATCAGCGTGCCACGGCTGGCAGGCTGATGAGCGGATCATCGCTCATTTGGCTGATGGTTTCCAGTGTCATGTATCTGGCGCGCTGGACAGCCCATTCATCGTTCTGCTCGAGCAG
>NZ_AZUX01000107.1:0-1666 GCF_000513915.1 Mesorhizobium sp. WSM2561 | reverse complement strand
TAATCCGGCCGGATCTGCTTGCGGCCGACCGGCTTGACGGCCGAAGAGTTTGTGGCGTCCAGACTATAGGATCCATGTCTCAGGATCGTTCATGGAGACGCTGAACCGAGCGACTAGAGCTGGTTCTTGGGATGCAGGCGAAGTCCTGCACCTGGGGACGCGGCCAGCGGGACAGCGCGAGGGGTACCGCTCGCAACACGGTTCGCCGAAGACGCTCGGTTTTCGGAGAACCGATGCCGCGACTTTAGCTCACCGATCGTTGGGCGCGGCGCCGACCGACCATCATTGACGACGTCCCGCCTGAGCTCGCGAGGCAGGCCTTTGCTGCTGCGCACAGAGGAAGGATCAGGGACAGCAGCCCATCAACCCAGGATGGCGACGGCGCATACGCCCAGACTTCAATCGCCTTTTACGGCGTGCTTGCGGCGCGCGTGCACTCGCCCAACAATTCGCCCAGTCAGGCCACGGCATTTCCGACCTGTCATCCCTCTTCATCTTTCGTCTTCCGCCGGGTGCGGTTTGGCTTCGGGAAATCCTGTTGTGGAGCCACACAAAGATCTTGTGAGCAAACCTGCTCACCCTTGTAGTTGGCCAGGGCCTGCAGCAATCGCTGTCCAATCCGCCGTTTCGTTTTTTCCGAGAAATTCTGCCAATCGGCGAGCGACTTCAGTGCCACTTCGATCAACTCGATCGCGCGATCCTTGTCGCCGCTCTCGTAAAAGTACTGACCGAGCGCCGGATAATACAGGAACTTGAAGGCGCCGTCGCCTGCCGGGGGATCCAGAGCCAGGATGTGTTCGGATAGCTCCTTGCCCATCGCGAAGCGCTCGGCAGAAGGAAGGTACGAATAGTCCTCCTCCGGATCGAAGAGTTGTTCCAGCGCATCAGAGAGCCAATTCACGCAATTTTGGTTGATCGCGTCGCGAACGAAGAGCTGCATGACCGGCATGCCTGCCCGCATGTCGCGCATTTCGTGAAGCAGCAGATTCGCATGGCACGTGCGGATATTGGGATCGTCCGGGAACAAGGCGACACCCTCTTCGATGGCCGAGAGCGCCGTGTGCCACTCCTGTGCCTTGAACGCCGCATAATACTTCTCAAAAATCGGCATCTTCACCATTCTGGCTTCGTCTTCGGCAATCCGCTTCGCATCACCGGCTTTCGCTTGCTTGCTGGTGCGCCAGCGGCCGTTGATCACTTTGGGCAAGACCTTATCGAGTTCCGTCGGATGACCGATAAAGGCGATGGCGCCATCACGATCGACAACGAACGAGGTCGGAATCCTGAGGGAGAGGCTGGGTTCCATCCAAAGCTTGCCCATTTCGCCTGTGAAGTCGAACGCGATCCGATAATTCAGATACGAGCAGTTTTCGGTCAACCACGCGTCCAGCTTGGTACGCGCTTCGTCCGCGGTCGGAGCGTGTTCAGAAGCTGCGACTCCGACAACCTCAAGCCCGCGATCCTTATATTTCTCCTGCAGCTCCGCCAGATGGGGCATCGCCGACACGCATGGGCCACACCACGTCGCCCAAAATTCGACGATGTACAGTTTCCCAGGCTGGAAGGCTGTCAGCGGCTCGCCACGCAGCCAGCTCTGCACCTTGATGGCAGGGGCCGGGGAATCCATTCGAAGCACCATGTCGCTCTCCAAAGCTATTGCCAAATG
>NZ_AZUX01000014.1:0-220752 GCF_000513915.1 Mesorhizobium sp. WSM2561 | reverse complement strand
GAAATGGTTGTTGACACTTTGGATGGGCGCCGACTATATACGCCTCACCAACGAGGGCGGCGCGCCGCTGGCGACGAAGAAGTTCGCTTCTAGATCTGCCCTCTGCGAAATTCAAGAGAGCCGCGTGAGCGACACTCGAACGGCCCCGAGCCACAAGCGTACGGGCCACGACAGCGCGTCTGCGATGTCTGTTCTTTGACAATTGAATATTGAAGAAAGAGAAACGTGGGCGGCAGAGTCCTGCTGAGCCTTTCATCCCGCCAGGGGTGTGAGGTTCGAACGAGACTTTGGCGGACACGTTTTGAGAGAATAAGTCTACCAGGGCATGAAAGTGTCCAGGTGTGAATGTTCTCGTCAATTCAAAGCGTGACCAGATAAAGCCAAATCAAAGTCTTACTAAACTTGAGAGTTTGATCCTGGCTCAGAACGAACGCTGGCGGCAGGCTTAACACATGCAAGTCGAGCGCCCCGCAAGGGGAGCGGCAGACGGGTGAGTAACGCGTGGGAATCTACCCATCTCTACGGAACAACTCCGGGAAACTGGAGCTAATACCGTATACGTCCTTATGGAGAAAGATTTATCGGAGATGGATGAGCCCGCGTTGGATTAGCTAGTTGGTGGGGTAATGGCCTACCAAGGCGACGATCCATAGCTGGTCTGAGAGGATGATCAGCCACATTGGGACTGAGACACGGCCCAAACTCCTACGGGAGGCAGCAGTGGGGAATATTGGACAATGGGCGCAAGCCTGATCCAGCCATGCCGCGTGAGTGATGAAGGCCCTAGGGTTGTAAAGCTCTTTCAACGGTGAAGATAATGACGGTAACCGTAGAAGAAGCCCCGGCTAACTTCGTGCCAGCAGCCGCGGTAATACGAAGGGGGCTAGCGTTGTTCGGAATTACTGGGCGTAAAGCGCACGTAGGCGGATATTTAAGTCAGGGGTGAAATCCCGGGGCTCAACCCCGGAACTGCCTTTGATACTGGGTATCTCGAGTCCGAGAGAGGTGAGTGGAATTCCGAGTGTAGAGGTGAAATTCGTAGATATTCGGAGGAACACCAGTGGCGAAGGCGGCTCACTGGCTCGGTACTGACGCTGAGGTGCGAAAGCGTGGGGAGCAAACAGGATTAGATACCCTGGTAGTCCACGCCGTAAACGATGGAAGCTAGCCGTTGGCAAGTTTACTTGTCGGTGGCGCAGCTAACGCATTAAGCTTCCCGCCTGGGGAGTACGGTCGCAAGATTAAAACTCAAAGGAATTGACGGGGGCCCGCACAAGCGGTGGAGCATGTGGTTTAATTCGAAGCAACGCGCAGAACCTTACCAGCCCTTGACATCCCGGTCGCGGTCTCCAGAGATGGAGACCTTCAGTTCGGCTGGACCGGTGACAGGTGCTGCATGGCTGTCGTCAGCTCGTGTCGTGAGATGTTGGGTTAAGTCCCGCAACGAGCGCAACCCTCGCCCTTAGTTGCCAGCATTCAGTTGGGCACTCTAAGGGGACTGCCGGTGATAAGCCGAGAGGAAGGTGGGGATGACGTCAAGTCCTCATGGCCCTTACGGGCTGGGCTACACACGTGCTACAATGGTGGTGACAGTGGGCAGCGAGACCGCGAGGTCGAGCTAATCTCCAAAAGCCATCTCAGTTCGGATTGCACTCTGCAACTCGAGTGCATGAAGTTGGAATCGCTAGTAATCGCGGATCAGCATGCCGCGGTGAATACGTTCCCGGGCCTTGTACACACCGCCCGTCACACCATGGGAGTTGGTTTTACCCGAAGGCGCTGTGCTAACCGCAAGGAGGCAGGCGACCACGGTAGGGTCAGCGACTGGGGTGAAGTCGTAACAAGGTAGCCGTAGGGGAACCTGCGGCTGGATCACCTCCTTTCTAAGGATAAACCTCAATGGAAACGCTTCCTCGTGAAGCCTCTGCCTTCTGGTTTACTTGGAACAAGACGGCAAGAGAGTCACTCTTACCGTCGTGCATACCTTAAGCGGGTCTGCCGCCTTCGTTTCTCTTTCTTCGCGAATGACTTTGACTTGCGCTCGCGCGCCGCATCGCACCCTTTGGGTGCTGGCGCTCCGCGAGGGCGCGGCACAAGCCGCGACGGCCGTTTGGCCTTGCGAGACTTGCGTCTCGTTGGCGAAAGCCGATTTACGGCGCAGTCTTAGGGCTTGTAGCTCAGTTGGTTAGAGCGCGCGCTTGATAAGCGTGAGGTCGGAGGTTCAAGTCCTCCCAGGCCCACCACTTCGCAATCCGCAAGGATTGTCGATCTCCTCGACAAAAGGTATCAGGGGCCGTAGCTCAGCTGGGAGAGCGCCTGCTTTGCAAGCAGGATGTCGTCGGTTCGATCCCGTCCGGCTCCACCATTACCTTGGTGTTGAGTAGAGATGTGAAACCGGTTGCAAAAGTCATTCGTTAAAAAGATTTGCGGCGAGCCTTCTTGGCTCTCCGCCTGTTCTGTTTGACATCGTAAAGAGAAGATTTGTTCGAACTTCACAGCCCGCAAGGGATGTGATTTGTCGCGGGAGACGCTCAATCTCCCGCATATGATGGGTTTGCCTAACCGCACCCTCGAACCGATCTCGAGAAGCTGGTCTTTTTGTGCCAATTCCATTGAAGCTAGATCCTGCACAGGATCTGGTTCGAGCGACGATCTCTTCGAGATCGCGCTGAGGCGACAATCCTTTGGGTTTGTGGCTGAAGCGACGATCCCTTCGGGATCGCGCGGTGGGTATTGGCAATGAGAACGATCAAGTGTCTTAAGGGCAATTGGTGGATGCCTTGGCATGCACAGGCGATGAAGGACGTGATACGCTGCGATAAGCTACGGGGAGGTGCGAATACCCTTTGATCCGTAGATTTCCGAATGGGGAAACCCACCTAAGGTGCTTGGAAAATCAGAGCAGCCAGTGGTCGAAAGGCCGACTTGCTGCTGTGGTTTCCAAGTATCTGTTATAGGTAACTTATCCTGAATACATAGGGATAAAGTGGCGAACGCGGGGAACTGAAACATCTAAGTACCCGTAGGAAAGGACATCAACCGAGACTCCGGCAGTAGTGGCGAGCGAACCCGGACCAGGCCAGTGGCGATGATGAGACAAGCGGAACCTTCTGGAAAGCAGGGCCATAGTGGGTGACAGCCCCGTACGCGTAATGCAAATCATCGTCCTCGAGTAAGGCGGGACACGTGAAATCCTGTCTGAAATTGGGGGGACCACCCTCCAAGCCTAAGTACTCGTGCATGACCGATAGCGAACTAGTACCGTGAGGGAAAGGTGAAAAGCACCCCGACAAGGGGAGTGAAAGAGTACCTGAAACCGATTGCCTACAAACAGTGGGAGTCCAAGGTTCGTCCTGGGTGACCACGTACCTTTTGTATAATGGGTCAGCGACTTAGTGTGACGAGCAAGCTTAAACCGCTAGGTGTAGGCGCAGCGAAAGCGAGTCTGAACAGGGCGTTCAGTTCGTCGCATTAGACCCGAAACCGAGTGATCTAGCCATGAGCAGGTTGAAGGTAAGGTAACACTTACTGGAGGACCGAACCCATAACTGTTGCAATAGTTCGGGATGACTTGTGGCTAGGGGTGAAAGGCCAATCAAACTCGGAAATAGCTGGTTCTCCGCGAAATCTATTTAGGTAGAGCGTCGACCGAATACCCCAGGGGGTAGAGCACTGGATGGGCTAGGGGTCCTCACCGGATTACCAAACCTAACCAAACTCCGAATACCTGGGAGTACTAGTCGGCAGACACACGGCGGGTGCTAACGTCCGTCGTGAAAAGGGAAACAACCCTGACCTACAGCTAAGGTCCCCAAGTTATGGCTAAGTGGGAAAGGATGTGAGGATCCCAAAACAACCAGGATGTTGGCTTAGAAGCAGCCATCATTTAAAGAAAGCGTAACAGCTCACTGGTCTAAATAAGGGTCTTTGCGCCGAAAATGTAACGGGGCTCAAGCCATACACCGAAGCTTAGGGTTCGTGAGCAATCACGAGCGGTAGCGGAGCGTTCTGTAAGCTGATGAAGCCATACCCGTGAGGGGTGGTGGAGGTATCAGAAGTGCGAATGCTGACATGAGTAACGTAAGGGGAGTGAGAGACTCCCCCGCCGAAAGTCCAAGGGTTCCTGCTTAAAGCTAATCTGAGCAGGGTTAGCCGGCCCCTAAGTCGAGGCAGAAATGCGTAGACGATGGGAACCACGTTAATATTCGTGGGCCTGGAGGAAGTGACGGATCATTGAGGTAGTCCAATCTTATCGGATTGAACGGGCTGCTGCGTGGTTCCAGGAAATAGCTCCTCCTTATAGACCGTACCCGAAACCGACACTGGTGGACTGGTAGAGTATACCAAGGCGCTTGAGAGAACTATGCTGAAGGAACTCGGCAAATTGCACGCGTAACTTCGGAAGAAGCGTGACCCTTTTCCACGCAAGTGGAGGAGGGTGGCACAGACCAGGGGGTAGCGACTGTTTATCAAAAACACAGGGCTCTGCGAAGTCGCAAGACGACGTATAGGGTCTGACGCCTGCCCGGTGCTGGAAGGTTAAGAGGAGGGGTGCAAGCTCTGAATCGAAGCCCCAGTAAACGGCGGCCGTAACTATAACGGTCCTAAGGTAGCGAAATTCCTTGTCGGGTAAGTTCCGACCTGCACGAATGGCGTAACGACTTCCCCGCTGTCTCCAGCATAGACTCAGTGAAATTGAATTCCCCGTGAAGATGCGGGGTTCCTGCGGTTAGACGGAAAGACCCCGTGCACCTTTACTATAGCTTTACATTGGCATTCGTAGTGGCATGTGTAGGATAGGTGGTAGGCTTTGAAACCTGGGCGCCAGCTCAGGTGGAGCCACCCTTGAAATACCACCCTTATCACTATGGATGTCTAACCGCGGCCCGTCATCCGGGTCCGGGACAATGTATGGTGGGTAGTTTGACTGGGGCGGTCGCCTCCTAAAGAGTAACGGAGGCGCGCGATGGTGGGCTCAGAACGGTCGGAAATCGTTCGCTGAGTGCAATGGCATAAGCCTGCCTGACTGCGAGACTGACAAGTCGAGCAGAGACGAAAGTCGGTCATAGTGATCCGGTGGTCCCGCGTGGAAGGGCCATCGCTCAACGGATAAAAGGTACGCCGGGGATAACAGGCTGATGACCCCCAAGAGTCCATATCGACGGGGTTGTTTGGCACCTCGATGTCGACTCATCGCATCCTGGGGCTGGAGCAGGTCCCAAGGGTATGGCTGTTCGCCATTTAAAGCGGTACGTGAGTTGGGTTCAGAACGTCGTGAGACAGTTCGGTCCCTATCTGCCGTGGGTGTAGGAATATTGAAAGGATCTGTCCCTAGTACGAGAGGACCGGGATGGACGGATCTCTGGTGGACCTGTTGTGGCGCCAGCCGCATAGCAGGGTAGCTATATCCGGACGGGATAACCGCTGAAGGCATCTAAGCGGGAAACCCACCTTAAAACGAGTATTCCCTGAGAACCGTGGAAGACGACCACGTTGATAGGCCGGGTGTGGAAGAGCGGCAACGCTTGAAGCTTACCGGTACTAATAGTTCGATCGGCTTGATCGTTCTCATTCCCTATGCCCATCTTGGGCGACAATCCTTCGGATTGCGCCGAGATGGTCTGTTCTCACTCACGCTTGTTCCGCCCTGCGGGCGGCGCTACGTGGGTGCGGCGCATCGGCGCCGACGGTCGGTCGACCTTGCGAAGCTTCGCTTCGAAAGGCGCCAAGACCAAAAGAACGGTAAAGGCACAACAAAGACCAGCGATAAGCTCAGAGAGAGCAGAAAATAGGTCCCCCTATTCGCTACTCTCTCATCGCTATTCGCTCAAAAAGCTTCTCGAGCAACGTGCGCTTTGCCGACCTGGTGGTTATGGCGGAGCGGCTGCACCCGATCCCATTCCGAACTCGGCCGTGAAACGCTCCAGCGCTGATGGTACTTCGTCTCAAGACGCGGGAGAGTAGGTCGCTGCCAGGTCTGCAAAACGCACGTTGCAAAATCCAAATCTTCTCTCTACCAAAAGGCCCGCCAATCGGGAACTCGGGCCGCGCAAGCGGCCCTTTCAGTTGGCGCAAGCTTGTACCTAAGTGAAGCGCTGACTTGCTTGAAAAGTTGACGCGGGGTGGAGCAGCCCGGTAGCTCGTCAGGCTCATAACCTGAAGGTCACAGGTTCAAATCCTGTCCCCGCAACCACCGATACCGACACTCCCGCAGCTTTTGCTGCGGGAGTGTTCTTTTTTGTAGTCTTCCCAACGGCCTGCCGCTCAATCCAGTTCAGGATCGTACCGAGTTCTCCGTAGAGAAGCGCGTCGATCTCGCCGCGATTGGGGCCAGGGCGTAGCACTATTTTCTCGATCACCGTGCGCAATGCCTCTGCAGCCTCCGTCCGCGCTTCAGGGCGGTTCAGCGCCTCCGTCAACCGGGCAACCTTCTTCGCGTAGATCGCCGATGCGCTCGTCAGCAGGACCGGGACATCCTCCGGCACGTCAGCGAGGAGGGCAGACAGCTCGGCCTTGCGTAGTTCCAGCTTCTCGATCTTCTCTTTGAGCGTCAGGGGAAGCACGCCGGCAAGAATGGCGTTGATGGCCTTCTCCAACTCGCGCCCGGTCTTCTCAAGCTCTGTCCGCCATGCGTCGCCTTTGGACCGGCGCTCGCGGTTGAGCCGGTTCGTCTCCTCCGCATGGGCGCGCATGGCCTCTGCTGCTACCTCTGGCGACATCATCCGGTCCTTGAGACCGGCCAGCACGCGGTTCTCCAGCTCTTCGCGCGGGATCGTGCGGCTGTTGGAACAGGATTTGTTGGCGATGTGGCTCGAGCAGGCAAAGCGGCCAGCGCCACGAAGCGAGTAAGGACCACCGCAGCAGCCGCAGAAGATCAGGCCGGACAACAACGACTTCGGCCGGCGTGCGCCGTTCAGCTTGTTCTTTCTATGGTGCTCGTGCACCGCCTCGGTCACATTGGCATATTTCTCGACGATCTCGCTCTGGCGAACACGGACCGCCTGCCAGAGCTGGTCATCGACGATCCGCAACTCGGGAACCTCGGTCACGATCCGGTCAGATTCCGGGTTCATGCGCGACACGCGCCTGCCAGTGGACGGATCCTTCACATAGCGCAGCCGGTTCCAGATCAGCCGGCCGATATAGAGTTCGTTGTTGACGATGCCGGAGCCACGCTTCTGATGCCCGCGGATCGTCGTGTCGATCCAGGGCTTGCCGCCGGGACCAACAACACCTTCGTCGTTCAGCGTTTTCGCAATGGTGCGCGGGCCAATGCCGGCCGCAAAGTCGCGGAAGATGCGACGCACGACCTCGGCTTCGTAAAAGTCGATCTCGCGTTCGCCTCTGATCAGTTCGCCGCGATGGTCCAGCTTCTTGACGATCTTGTAGCCGTAGCAAAGCCCGCCGCCGGACTTGCCGTCCTCGACTCGACCGCGCAGGCCGCGATGCGTCTTGGCGGCAAGATCCTTCAGGAACAGCGCGTTCATCGTGCCCTTCAGCCCAACATGGAGCTCAGTGATTTCTCCTTCAGCCAGGGTGACGATCGGTACGCCGGCGAACTTCAGATGCTTGAACAAGGTGGCGACGTCGGCCTGATCGCGGCTTACCCGGTCCAGCGCCTCGGCGAGCACCAAGTCAAACAGGCCCTCCTGCGCATCCTGCAGCAGCATCTGGATGCCAGGCCGCAGGATCATGCTCGATCCGGATATGCCCGCATCCTTGTAGCAACCGGCGATCTTCCAGCTTTCCCGCTTTGCTTGCTCGCGACAGACACGGAACTGATCCTCGATCGAGGAGTCCCGCTGGCTTTCAGATGAATAACGGGCGTAAAGCGCAATGCGGGTCATCTGGACTATCCTCTCGGCCTCTATCGTCCCGTCAGGCGGCCGCTTACTGGCGGGTGGGGCGGATCAGGACTTCGGCCGAGATGCCGAGCTGGTCGTGCAGGTTACGGATCATCTCAATCGAGAGACCGCGCCGGCGGTTAAGCACCTCGGCTACTCGGCCCCGTGTTCCGATTATCGGTTCCAGATCCTTGCGGGACAGACCCTGCTGCTCCATGCGGAACTTGATCGCCTCGATCGGGTCGGGTGGGTCCATCAGATGGTTTTTTTCCTCGTAGACCTCAATCAGCGTCGCGAGTACGTCCAACCGATCGCCCTCAGGCGTGCCGCTCTTTGCGCCCCACAGACGCTCCGCTTCGGCAAGCGCCGCCGCGTAATCCGCCTCGGAACGGACGGGCTTTAGCTCAATCGCCATGTTTCACCTCCGTCACGTCGATCCTGTCATAGGGTTTCAGTGGGTGCCGATCCACTTGATCCAGACGATGCTCTTCTCGAAGTCGACCGCCACTAGCAAGCAATAGGCATTGCCCTTGATGTTAAAGGCAGTCCGCTCGGCGCTGAAGATGCTGGCCGTCGCGTAAAGCCGCTTCACATCAGCCGAACTCTTCCAGTCCGCCTCGCCGACTTCGTCGAACCAGGCATCTAGCGCGGCCTTCACTGCCGGCTGGTCCTTGTGCGTCTCAAGCCTATCGACGAACTTCCGCAAGGTGCGACGGGCAATAATCCTCATCACGAGACCTTACTTTGGTCCCGAAATGGGTGCAAGCCAAATCTGGAAAAGACCCCGGCGGGGAAGCTTCGCCAGGGAACGCAATGCGCTGCCGAGGCGGGGTTCAGGGGCGATCGGCGGACCACGTCCCGGTTTTCGGACGCCGTTCGGCTGTCAACCTACCTTCAAACTGCTCGCGGGCGATCTGACGGCCGATTAGGCGGGCGAGACGCAGGACAGCTGCGTCTGCGATGGTCGGAGATCCGGCAGACGTCTCGGATTCAACCAACGGGTCGCGAACCTCGATCCTGATCCTATCTCGTTTGGCTGCCATGCCTCCAGAACCCGGTGCCGAGCATCATCAGGAGCCATCGGAAACCCATCTGCAGGAATAAGGGAAGGGGGGCGCCACCATTGTGCGGCGAATCGGATACCGCGACTTGGAAAAGGGCTGGGTTGGCCAGTACTCGCCAAAAGAGTCTCACGCAATCGCGGATCGATGTGCCATGGGCCGTGCTGGAACAGCTCGGGGGCCGGAGACCGGCGTGTCGGCCTACGAGCCGAACCTCTCCATCAAGCACGCACCGGCGCCAACAGCGAACGACGCAATCCACTGAAGGTGGATGGTTTTTACGAGCGCTGCGGGAATTGGCTTAGGGAGCGAACGCTCGATACTACAAAATTCGAGATCCACCTACGGATTCCGTCGAAACCTATTCGGCGTAAAATGGCGCGCGCTAACGCTGAACATGATCGTCGTTCTGATCTGCTTGCTTACTCTCTCTCGGAAAGCCGTCGTCCCAGTGACCCTTCTTTGCTTCAGGTCTTCACGGTACTCGTGATCGCCGCCATCCATGCGGGGTATTTCTTCTTTTTCGTCGAGAAGGCGGCAGTGCTCGAGGCCTCGGACCAGTGCGGACGGCAGCTCATTCTGAGCTGTGAAGCCCTCATGTCTGAATCGAAGTGAGCAACACTAAGGTTCCGGCCGGCGGGCTTTTTTGTGTTCAGGCCCTCTGGTACAACCCTAAGGCATGCGTATGCCTCTGCCAGATCCCGATGTCACCGACGAGGCTCCACTTCTTCCGTGCTGGCCGGCTACGACGAGGAGCGGCTGCTCACCTACGTTCGCCTTCTCGATGCCGCGGCCGAAGATGCTGACTGGCGTGAGGTTGCCAGGATCGTCTTACACATCAATCCCGAAAAGGAGCTGGAGCGGTGCGTTCCGCGCTTGGGAGAGTCATCTTGCCCGCACCCGACGGATGACCACAACGGCTACAAATATCTTCTGGCAGGCGGGGGTCCGCACTGATCCTTGACAGCGAAGCGGAGCCAGAGGCGGGGATCAGCAAAACATGTCACCGAGACTGACCCACCCTCGTCATCGACCCGAGTGACAAAGCCGGTGATCTCGACCTTCTGGCCGGCCCTTGTTCTCTTTGGTGTGTCGATCGAAAAGGGAAAGCTGTAAGAGGGTATGCTCACGCTCGACATGCCGTTGTCCAGCACCTTCAGGATTGTCACGGTGAGTGTGACTTCATCGCCGATCTTTACAGTCATGGCCTAGGCGTCCATTTCCAGCCGATCGTGCACGTCGGATAGTTTCGTCATGCTACTAAACATTCAATTTTGCTAAAATGTTCCGGAACCGATTGCCCGCCCTGCGGCTTGAGTCGCGGTTCGGGGAGTCACAAGTGCATGAGTAGCGCCGCAGACCGGCTATCATTCATTGAGTTTCAATCGCCAACGTTGGTCGCGAAAGCTCCCGCGGGCAGCGACTGGCTTCATGAGGTCAAATACGACGGTTACCGCACCCAGCTAATTGTCGATGGCCGCACAGCACGAGCTTTCACGCGCCGCGGCTACGACTGGTCGCATCGATACAAAGGAATTGTCCAGGCAGCGGCGAACCTGCCGGTTAAGGCAGCAATCATCGACGGGGAGGCTGTCGTCCTCGGCGAGACCGGGCTGCCGGACTACCAAGCCCTCGAGCGGGAACTGGGCAATCCAAACTCGCCGAAGCTCATCTTCTATGCGTTCGACCTGCTGCACCTCAACGGTCGGGATCTCCGGCAGCAGCCGCTGGTGAAACGCAAGGCCGCGCTAGAAAAGCTATTGAAGGACACGGCGCCGACACTGACCTATGCCGAGCATCTGGAGGTGAGCGGCAGCGACGTGTTTGAACATGCATGCCGGATGGGCTTGGAGGGGATCGTATCCAAGCGAGCGGATGCCCCCTATCGCTCAGGTGTGCAGACGAGCTGGCTCAAGGTGAAATGCATCAAGAGCGACACCTTCCCCATTGTTGCTTTCGTCGAGAAGCTCGGCGCCCATCCACGCCGCATTGCGTCCCTTTACATAGGCCGCCGGGAAGGCGATCGCCTGCTCTACGCTGGCAAGGCCCAAAGCGGCTACAGCTTGACGACAGCGCGGCATGTTCGAGAGCGGCTTGACCCGCTAATCATCGGCAAATCGCCTCTATCAGAGCCCATCGTGAAGCCGAAGGCGACCTGGGTCAGACCAGAGGTCCTGGCCGAGGTGCAATTCAGCGGCGTCACCGATCGTGGCATCCTGCGTGAGGCAGTGTTCAAAGGCCTGCGTGAAGACCTCGTGACGATCCAGGCGAAGCCGCCCGCTCCGTCAAAGAGACGAGAGGCAGTCCGGGCACATGGCGTCCCTCGCGAGAACATCCTGCAATTGCTCCCCGATGCCGTTTCGCCCTCCAAGGAAGAGCTTGCGCGCTATTGGGAGCGGGTTGCTGATCAAGCACTGATCCACCTCGGCCGGCGACCGCTGAAGCTGGTCCGCCATGCTTTTGGGGCCACCTTCTACCACAAGGGCACTCTACCGATGATCCCGGCGGCCGTGCATCAGTTGCGCGTCCAGAAGCGCGAGAGAGGCGAGGGCGTTCGCGTGTGGGTGGACGACCTTGCCGGTTTGCTCGGGCTGGTCGAGATGGATGCAGTAGAGCTGCATCCCTGGAACGCTACCGTAGACGATATCGAGCATGCTGATCGCGTCGTTCTGGACCTCGATCCGGGGGAGGGCATCGAGTGGGCGGAAGTGATCGAGACCGCGTTGGCGCTCCGCGACATCATGGAAGCGGCAGGTCTGGAGAGTTGGCCCAAGGTGACCGGCGGCAAGGGCATTCACTTAATGGCGCCGCTTGAGACAAAGATGACCCACGACAGCGCCCGGCAACTGGCCAAGTCGCTCGCCCAGTGCCTCGTTGACGCAAACCCCGATCGTTATCTGCTCTCTGCCGCTCCGGCAGCCCGAACGGGCCGCATCTTTCTTGATTACCTTCGCAACGGGCGCGGCAACACCGCGGTGGGCGCCTTCTCCCCACGAGCCCGATCGGGCTTCCCAATCGCCCATCCTGTAACGTGGAGCCAAGTTGAGCGGGGTATTCGGCCCGACGGTTTCACCATCGACCATCCGTTCCGAGCGGCTGCCCGAAGGGCGGCGTAGCCGCTCGCATTCGAAGCTTTTAATGCTGCCTGCCTGCTCGGATCATCGCTCTGGCAATCGCAAGCTCCGCTTTGAACTTGGCGTTTTCCTTTTGCGTCATGTTGTCGGCCGCGATCAGCCGCCGCAGCGAGCGGATCACCTCGCCGCGTGCCCAGCCGGCTTCTAGCATGCAGTCGACGATCGCCTGAAAGCCGGGCTCCATCGCTTCTTGGCAATCGATCTCGCGGTCTGGATAAGAATTCTGATTCTTAGGCCGATTGATCACAGGCAGCGCTCCCCGTCCTCACGATGCTCAAGTCAGAACCAATTCGGCGTTTGTCGCGGCACAGCTTTTGGACCTGCTCTTCGGTGGCGCTATCTTTCATCACCAACCCGTAGGCGATACCCGGCAAAGACGGGATCGCTTGCCCTTCCAAATCGATGGTGAAGCGGCCGCCTGGCATTTTGTGAACGCTGAAAGAGACACCTGCGAACTCGACTGGAACCAAAGGTTCTTTCTGGTTGCTCATGATCCGCTCCTTTCGGTTGTCATCCAGTGTGAACAAAATGAGAACAAATAGTCAAGCCAGACCTTGACGAGTGAGGAATATGTTCCTTATTCCTAAATGCTTCTAAGCAGGAAGGGCTATGGGAAAGCGCCACAACGCGCCGGCCGGCGAAGCATTGTCAGAACTGGAACTGGTTGCCCAGCAAGCGATAGCTGCGGCAGGGGGCGATGCCTTGGTCGCCCTGCTGAACGTGCTCGCCATCAATGCCGAACTCAAGCGCGAGCTTGCCCTGTCACGGGCAGCAGTTTCGAAAGGGTTCTCCCGCGGCTGGCACAAAGCGCGACACTAGCCATGGCAAGCACGGAAGACAATTTTCGGATCGAAGTTTGGGACAGGGATGAAGCGGCGCTTGTCGAAACGATAAACAGATCGCCCGATTCAATAGTAAGCCAAGCTGCCTGGCAGGCCGCCATTCGTCGGCGGCCGGGCATGCTGCTGATCCACTATAATAGCCGCCACGTCATGGAAAAAATTGTCACGCCAGGCGAAGTGAAGATCCCGCCTCAAACGATCATCGACGGCAGTGTGCATGCCGGGCTCGACGTGTCACTGGGTGATCTGCGCGAGTGGCATAATCTGCGGGCGTGGTGCAAAAACTGTTCCCATCATGCAGAGATCAAGCCCGCGGCGCTCATCCGGAAATATGGAAAGGCGGCGCTATTCAGCACCGTCGAGAGGGCGCTGTTCTGCACCAGCTGCGAAAGAGGCGGCCCGGTCAGCCTGGAGATCCACAAACTGCCGAGGAATTGAAAGGATGTGAGATGCAGGAGCTTGTCGATTTTCTACAAAGCAACTCTGCGCTGGTACTGGCTAACCCAGGCGCCTTTGGCACGTTCGCGATCATTTTCGGAAGCGGAGGCTTTCTGGTCGGGCGCCACTTCTTGGCCGAGCGCATCGCCAACCTCGAAAGCCGCATTGCCAGACGGGATGACGAGCTTGCCGAGTTCAAAACAAGACGGCCATCTGCCAAGGAACCCGAGCCGTCAATGGTGCCGCTCATTGGCACTACGGCTACCGGAGGAACTGACGGAAGTCCGCCGCTCGGGAGATTGTCTTAGCGTTGCGGTGCTGGAGACGCAGTTTGGCGCGGAAGCACCACGAGAGCCCCACAGATCGTGCAAATTTCGGCGCCACCTCTGTGGAAAAGTGCCACTGGTGGACGATGGTAGCGCTAGAGCGCTACCGCCTTTCCCCACACTCGCCGAACTGCCAATTCAGGATTCGCTGTCACGGCTGAGTGGATGCAAATCGCAGATTAGAAAGCGGAGGTGACAGGATTGAATCGTCGGCTGTGCACCACTTTGTATAACACGAAAGCTGCAGGAAGGCACCGTTAGGTTTAACCCTGAGTGGGGCGCCGTTGTAGAACTCAATTAGTCTTCGAAGTATTGCCATGTTCGATAATGCAACATTATCATTCGTTTTGTCGACACGACAACCGCAGCGCTTTTTGTCCATTTCTGTTGATAAAAGCGCCGTCATGATTCATCGTGTCAGCGATGATTCTGCGTCCCAAACCTTCCCTACGCCACCACGCCACGATCGCCGATGCCGCTTCGACCGCGCCGATGGCAACGGTGCCGGCCTGGCTGCGCCGGGCCGTCCCGGATGCACAAAGCCTTGCGGGAAAAGCCGTAGGGCTAAATGCCCTTGAGGATGTCGCGCTCGCCGCCGGCGCCGCCATCGGCGCGCTCGATGCGGTGGTCCGCCAGCAGGAGCGGGNAGAGTAGGTCGCTGCCAGGTCTGCAAAACGCACGTTGCAAAATCCAAATCTTCTCTCTACCAAAAGGCCCGCCAATCGGGAACTCGGGCCGCGCAGGCGGCCCTTTCAGTTGGCGCAAGCTTGATTCCAGTGAGCCAAGGCTTACTTCTGACGTTGACGCGGGGTGGAGCAGCGCCCCGTCCGCCCGCAAAGGCCGAAGGCCTCGAGGACGGACAAAACAAAAAAAGTCCGGGCTGCCCGGCCGGCATTCGCCGTCTAGTTGACGCGGGGTGGAGCAGCCCGGTAGCTCGTCAGGCTCATAACCTGAAGGTCACAGGTTCAAATCCTGTCCCCGCAACCAAACAAAAAACGGCCCGCATCACGCGGGCCGTTTTGCGTTTGCAGCCTGGCGCGGCCAGTTTGATCCTCATCGAGTTACCCGACGGTGTGGGTCTCGGCAGGCGCCGTCTTCCCGGGTTAAACTGCTTGGCATGGAGATGGACACCGACAAGATCGACAATGCCGTTCTCGGGCTGCTTTGGCTAACGCTGCATGAAGAGAGACGCGCCTGGAAGGGATTGGATTGGGATGTTCTGGATCGCTTGCACCAGAAGGGACTGATCGCCAATCCGGCAAACAAGGCGAAGTCGGTGGTTCTGACAGATGAGGGCCTGCGACGGGCTGAGGAATTGTTCCGCACCCTGTTCACGCGGCCGGCGCCATGAGCGCTGGCTGGCGTTCCAATTCGACAGCAAGAGTCGCGCAGGCAAAACCGACAACTTGCTCGGCAGGCTTATCCCGCAACAATTAGGGTTGGGCGTTCCGCCCGATTACCGTCTGGCGGCGGTGTCCGGTGCGTCGGACCTTCAGTCGAAACCTGCCGTGGTGCTGCCATAAGAGCGTTGCTCAATTCACACGGTTTTCCAACCCCACCGTCAGCGGAATCTCAAGCCCCCGCCGCAATCCCGTCGCAACCACCGACACCCTGAATTTTCCTGCGAGCGCCTTGTCGAAAATGGCGCCGACGATGATGTCGGCATCGGCGTCGACCTCCTCGCGGATGCGGGTGGCGGCTTCGTCGACCTCGAACAGCGTCATGTCAGTGCCGCCCGATATCGAGACAAGGACGCCCTTGGCGCCCATCATCGACGCTTCGTCGAGAAGCGGGTTTGCGATCGCCGCTTCGGCTGCCTTCCTGGCGCGGTCCTCGCCGGTGGCTTCGCCGGTCCCCATCATCGCGCGACCCATATCGCGCATCACCGACTTCACATCGGCAAAGTCGAGATTGATCAGGCCTTCCTTGACGATGAGATCGGTTATGCAGCCGACGCCGGCGTAGAGTACGCGGTCCGCCATGGCGAAAGCGTCCGCGAACGTCGTCTTGGCATCGGCGATCCTGAAGAGGTTCTGGTTCGGTATGACGATGACGGTATCGGCGCTTTCGCGCAGCCGCTCGATGCCCTCATTGGCCGCATGCATTCGGCGGTTTCCTTCGAAGACGAACGGCTTGGTGACGACGGCCACGGTCAGTATTCCTGCGTTGCGCGCGGCCTGCGCTATGACCGGTGCTGCACCGGTTCCAGTTCCGCCTCCCATGCCTGCGGTCACGAAACACATATGCGTTCCCGCAAGATGGTCCATGATTTCGTCGATCGATTCCACGGCCGCGGCATGGCCGACCTCGGGCAGGGATCCGGCACCAAGGCCTTCCGTGACGTGCGCTCCCAATTGGATCAGCCGCGTTGCCTTCGACATGGTGAGCGCCTGGGCATCGGTGTTGGCAACGATGAACTCGGTGCCCTGCAAGCCTTCGGCGATCATGTTGTTGATGGCGTTGCCGCCACCGCCGCCAACCCCAATGACGGATATCTTGGGCCTCATCTCCGAGATTGTCGGCCTCGTTGCAGTGTTCATTTGCCGTCTCTCCCCTTGAATGCGCAAGCGCAGCGGTCGGTGGAAGGCTTGTTCCCGGCGCGCTGCAAAGACTTTGGACAGTGCGCGAATCAGGACAGCCCAGCGTAACCAAGGGAATCAGACGGTTGAACCGGCTGCAAGTGCAGTATTCGCGCTCGCGCATGTTATGCGCTATTGGTTCGCCGTCGCCGGTGCTACGTGTGGCGGCTGGCCGAAAATCGTCCGGAGACAACGTCTCCCGTAAAGCCGAGACCGATCTTCCCGTTCTATTTCACGCCGATGCCGGCAATCAGGCCGCCGTCGATCCTGTAGTCCGCGCCGGTGCAGAACCCGGCTTTCGACGAACACAGAAAGGCGATGAGTTCCGCCACTTCCTCCGGCTCGCCGATGCGCCCGATGGGGTGTGCTTCGCCGAAGCGCCTGTAGGCGGCCTCGACATCGGCGTCGGTGCCGTTCTCGCCGCGCGCCGCTTTTTCCAGGATCGGGGTGCGGATCGAGCCCGGGCTGACGGAATTGACGCGAATGCCGGAGCGCGCGTGGTCGAGCGCCAGAGCGCGCGTCAGTGTGTGGATGGCGCCCTTGGTCGTGGCATAGGCGGCGACGTTCTGCTGGCAGGCGAAACCTTGCACCGAAGCCACGTTGACGATGGCGCCGCCGCCTCGCCTGATCATTTCCGGAATACCGAAATGCGCGGTCAGGTAAATCGAGCCGACATTGACGGACATCGCACGGTTCCAGATGTCGAAATCGGTGCTAACAGCGGTGCCATACGGATGGACCGCCGCGGAATTGACGATGATATCGAGGCCGCCGAACCGCTCGACACCGGCTGCGACCGCGTCGCGGACCTGATCCGGCACGGAGACGTCGACGGCCACGACCAGCGCCTCGGCGCCGGAGGTGCCCAGTTCCGCTCTCATCGCCGTGTTGGCCGCGCGGTCGATGCCGCAGGCGATGATCGCCGCCCCGCCCGCCGCAAGACGTCTGGCGGTTGCCAGGCCGATCCCGGTCGTCCCCGTCACCAGAGCGATTTTGCCGTCGAAATCCTTCATTGCGCAAACTCCTTTAATTTGACTTCCATTGTGGCCCAACAATACGGTTCCGTTTTATCGCAAAGGAAAGCCTCGATGGAACAATGCTGGCGCTGGTATGGCCCTGACGACCCGGTGACGCTCGATCATGTCAAGCAGGCCGGAGCCACGGGCGTCGTATCCGCCCTGCATAATATCTATGACGGCCGCGCCTGGCCTTTGACGGACATTTTGGAGCGCAAGCGGGTCATCGAGGCCGAAGGGCTGACCTGGTCGGTTGTGGAGAGCATTCCTGTCCACAATTCGATCAAGATCGGCTCTGCGGAACGGCTTCGCTATGTCGGCTGGTACAAGGACACGATCCGTGCGCTCGCCAAGGCCGGCATTGCGACGATCTGCTATAACTTCATGCCGGTGGTCGACTGGACCCGCACCGACCTTGCCTATCGGCTTCCAACGACGGGCTACGCACTGCGGTTCGATGCGATCGATTTTGCCGCCTACGACCTGTTCGTCCTGATGCGCAGGAATGCCGAATTCGGCTACAGCGCGGCACGTATTGCGGAAGCGGAAACGCGACTGAAGAAATTGAGCGAAGAGCAGATCGACAGGATCGAGCGCAATCTCATTGCCGGCCTGCCGGCAACCGAGCGCAGCTACAACCGGGATAGTTTTCGTGAGGCATTGGCGGAATATGACTCGATCGGGCCGAAGGAGCTGCGCGACAATCTTGCCTGGTTTTTGCGCGAGATCATTCCGGTGGCCGAGCAGGAGGAGGTGCGCATGTGCATCCATCCCGACGACCCGCCATTCTCGCTCTATGGCCTGCCACGGATCGTTTCGACCGCCGAGGACGCGCGTTTCATCCTCAACGCCGTCGACAGCCCGGCCAACGGCCTGACATTCTGCACCGGCTCCTACGGTACGCGCGCAGACAACGACATCGTCGGCATGGTCAAGGAGCTCGCCGACCGGATCCATTTCGTCCATCTGCGCAATGTAACCATCGAGGATGACGGCTCCTTTTATGAAGCCGAACATCTGGAGGGCGGCACCGACATGGCGCATGTCATCCTTGCTTTGATGCAGGAAGAGACGCGCCGCCGTAGGGAAGGTCGCGCCGACTGGCGGATTCCCATGCGACCCGATCATGGCCATCTGCTCGCCGACGATATCGGCAAGACCAGGATCAACCCCGGCTACTCTTTGATCGGCCGCCTGAAAGGCCTGGCCGAGCTGCGTGGCATCATGCGCGCCGTGGAACGTTTTGATCTGGCCTGATGATCGTAACCGGCCCTAAGGCTGATGGCTTGACGCAACAAGCTCGGCCTTGCGCCGCGCCGTCTCCAGCCCGATGGCGATGAAGCGGCGCGCATGCCGGGCCAGCTCCATATTGTCGGTCCACAGATTGCGCCAGATGGCGGTTTTCTTCGACAGGTTCTCGTCGACGATCTCCGACGAGAAGGATTCGAAGCTGAGGTCGTCGCCATAGCCGATTGCGGTCAGCGCATCGAAGATCGCGGCAAAGTCGATGTTGCCGGTGCCGAGGAAGCCGCGATGGCTCTCGCCGATATGGACATAGCCGATCTTTTTGGCGGCGTGGCGGATGGCCAACCCGATATCGGCCTCCTCGATGTTCATATGGAACGTGTCGAGATGCAGAAAAATGTTGTCGGATCCGGTGTCCTCGATGAAGGCCAACCCTTGCGCTGCGGTGTTGAGCAGATTGCTCTCGAACCGGTTGACGATTTCGAGGTTGAGAGTGACGCCGGCGGTCTTGGCGGTCTCCGCGACCTTGGCAAGCGTGGCGGCACTGCGGTTCCATTGATCGCGCGTCGGCGCCTCAGTCTGCAATCCATGGCTGGTGCTGAGGATGCCGGCGACCTTCCGGCCGCCGAGATCCCGGGTGAGCGCGATGGTGTCACTGAGGACTTCGACGCCGTGCGCGGCAATCGCCTTGTCGGCGCTTGAAATGTCGCCGTCGGGCGGCAGCCCGATGCTGATCGCCACGCCGAGATCGAGCTCGGCGATGCGCTTGGCCAGCCCGCCAACATCGACATTGGCGGGGTCAAGATAGGAGAATTCGATCAGATCGAAGCCCGCCTCCCTGGTGTTGGCCAACGTCCGTTCCAGGTCGTCTTGCGCCGAGCTCGCCGACCAGACGAAAGAGTGGATTCCAATGCGCGACATGATCGTCTCCTGCTGCTCGAGAGCATCGGAACCAAAAGTGGGAACCGGTTTGGGGATAAATCCGATGCTCAAACAAAAATTGGTGCGGCCGGTCACCCGGCCGCACCAGCCTTGGGAGGCTTTAGCTAGCGGGCCGCGGTCCAGCCCTTGTAGTCCTTCAGGTTCCCTGCCGTGATCAGCTGCGGGTCGAGCAGCACCGTCGCCTCGGCCGGCTTTTTGCCGGCGAGCACTTCAGCTGCCATCTGCAGCGATTGGCCGGCCATGACGTAAGGATCCTGCGAGGCCGAGGCCTTGATCATCGAGGTGCCGGAAGAGAGTTCCTTCTCGATGTCGGGCGCGCCGTCGACCGCGGTGAAGATGAACTCCGAGCGGTTGAGCTGCTTGGCCGCAAGCTGGGCGCCGATCGCCGTCGGGTCGTTGATGGCGAACACCGCGTCGATCTTGTCGAAACGGGTCAGCAGCGACTGGAACACCTTCAGGCCGCCGTCGCGCGAGCCTTCGGCATTCTGGTCGTCGGAGAGGATCTTGATGTCCGGGTGTTTTGCCAGCACGTCCTTGCAGCCCTTCACCCGCTCGAGGATCGACGATGATGCCGGCCCGTTCAGTATGACATAGTCACCCTTGCCGCCGGTGTGGTCGACCAGATACTGGCAGGCCGCTTCGCCGGCCTTGACGTTGTTGGTCATCACGGTGACGTCGGCGCCCGGTGCCGAGACGTCGAATGCGGCAACCACGATGCCCGCCGCCTGCGCCTTCTTCACCGCCGGAGCGATCGCCTTGGCGTCGACGGCGTTGAGCATGATCACGTCGACGCCGGCGGCGATGAACGAGTCGACCTGCGAGACCTGCTTGTTGAGGTCGTAGTCGGCCGACACCGACGTCACCTCGACGTTCGGGTTGATCTTCCTGGCCGCGTCCTCGATGCCCTTGATGGTGGCGACGAAGAACGGGTTGCCGAGCAGGCCGACCGAGATGCCGACCTTGTTCAGATCCTTGGCAGAAGCCGGTGCGACGGGGACGGCCGCGAGGGCAACGCCGCAGAGCAGTTTAGCGATGGTCTTCATTCTTTTCCTCCTGATGCCCCGCGCCTCTCACGGTGCGTTACATGAAACCGGGTCGTTGACGCCGGCAACTAAGGTCAATCACGTTCTTGCTCCTGCCTGGAGCCTGTAGCGGTCGAGGGCGACCGCCACGATGATGACCAATCCCTTGATGATGTACTGCCAGATGTCCGAAACACCGGCCAGGATGAGCCCGTTGGAGAGCACCGCAATGATCAGGCCGCCGATCAGCGTGCCCCAGATCGAGCCGACGCCGCCGACGAAGCTGGTGCCGCCGAGAATGACTGCGGCAATGGCGTCGAGTTCGTAGGACTGCCCAAGCTGCAGCCCGTTGGCCGCATAGAGCCGGGCCGCCGACATGGCGCCGCCAAGGCCGGCGAGAAGGCCTGAAACGCCATAGACGAAGAGCAGCACCAGGGGCACCTTGATGCCGGTGAGGCGGGCGGCCTCGGCATTGCCGCCGACGGCATAGATCCAGGTGCCGAGCACGGTGCGCTTGAGCACCAGCCAGGACAGCACCACGACCGACAGAGCGATGATGACCAGCCAGGGGATGCCGAACAGCGACCCGTTGCCGATGAAGTCGAACGGCAGGTCCGAGTTGAACACCGTGGTGTCCTGGCCGAGCAGGCGGGCGACGCCGCGCACGGCGGTCAGCGAACCCAGCGTGACGATGAAGGGCGGCAGCTTGATGTAGGCGACGAGCAGCCCGTTGATGACGCCGAAGCCGAGGCCGACCAGAATGGCCGCCGGCACGCCGAGCATGCCCCACTCCGGCACCAGCGACACCATCACCGCCACCATCGCCGAGGCGGCAAGAATGGAGCCGACGGACAGGTCGATGCCGCCGGTCAGGATGACGAAGGTCATGCCGGCCGCGAGCACGATGTTGATCGATGACTGCTGGGTGACGATCAACAGGTTGGTCTCGGTGAGGAAGCGCGGGTTCATGATCTGGAAGCCGGCCGCCAAAAGGATCAGGACCGGCAGCATGCCAAGCGCGGCGAAGGCGGTGCGCAGCCGCCGGCTCCTGCCGACCGCCTGGTCACCCGCGCTCATCTCGGTTGCCTTATGGGTCATCCCTTGGCCGCTCCCGTTGCGAGTTCCATGATCGCCTCCTGACTGAGCGGCTGGCCTTCGGATGCGGTCACCTCGCCAGCGATAGTTCCGTCGCGCATCACCAGCACGCGGTCGGCGACGCCGATCACCTCCGGCAGTTCGCTGGAGATCATCAGGATGGCGATGCCCTTCTTGGCGAGATCGTCGATCAGCCGGTAAATTTCCGACTTCGCCCCGACATCGACGCCGCGGGTCGGTTCGTCGAGGATGAGGACGCGCGGCTCGGTTTCGAGCAGGCGGGCGAGCAGCACCTTCTGCTGGTTGCCGCCCGACAGCGAGCCGGCATTGGCCTGCACCGACCTGGTGCGGATGGAGAGCTCGGAAACGGCCTTTGCGGCGCGCCTTTCGGCCGTGGCGAAGTCGCGCAAGCCGCCGGCCTGCGCGTCCCTGGCGAGCACCCCCATGCTGATATTGTCGGAAATCGACATGTCGAGGAACAGGCCGAGTTCCTTGCGGTCTTCGGTAAGATAGGCAATGCCGGCGTCCAGCGCCTCGCGCGGCGAGCCGATGGCTATCGGCTTGCCGTCGAGTTCCAGCGTGCCTGATGTGCGCCTGTCGGCGCCGAAGATCAGCCGTGCGAGCTCGGTGCGGCCCGAACCGACCAGGCCCGCCAGCGCCAGCACTTCGCCCTTGTGTAGGTCGAACGAACAGTCCTTCAGGAGATTGTCGTCCGACATGTCGCGCACCGACAGTGCGATCGCGCGCTTGCTGTCCGGCGGGCGGTGATCCTTCTTGTAGAAGGCGGACAGGTCACGGCCAACCATCATCGAGACGAGGCGCGAGGCGTTCAGATCGGCGCGTTCGAGCGTGCCGACATAGCCGCTGTCGCGCAGCACGCTGACGCGGTCGGCAAGCTGGTAGACCTCCTCCATGCGGTGGCTGATATAGATGATGGCGATGCCCTGCGCCTTCAGCGTCGCAATCACCTCGAACAGCCTGTCGGTCTCGCGCGAGGTCAGCGAGGTGGTCGGCTCGTCCATGACGATGATGCGCGCGCTGGTCGACAGCGCGCGGGCGATTTCGACCATCTGGCGTTCGCCAAGCGACAGGCTGGAGACCGAGGCGCGCGCCGAGAAGGAAACGCCGAGCCGTGCGATGATCTCCTTGGCGCGCCGATTGCACTGGTCGCGGTCGACGATGCCGAACCGTCTCGGCTCGTTGCCGAGGAAGATGTTCTGCGCGACCGTCAGGTTGGGCGCCAGCGACAGCTCCTGGTAAATGACGGCAATGCCGTTGGCGCGTGCCTTGATCGGGTCGCCGGTTGCGACCGGTGTGCCGTCGATCAGAATCTCGCCGCCGGCATCAGGCCGATAGGCGCCGGACAGCACCTTCATCAGCGTCGACTTGCCGGCGCCGTTTTCGCCCATCAGCGCGTGCAGTTCACCGGCGTGGACGGTCAGCGATACGTCCTGCAAGGCGCGAATCGGGCCGAACGTCTTGGAGATGTGCCGCATCTCCAGCACCGGCTGGGCCACGGTTTCGATCCGGGCAGCGGCGGTCATCGCGCGCCTCCTGCTGCGGCATCAGCGACGCCTCGGTCGGCGGCGAGACCGCGCCAGCTATCGCGATAGAAGGCAAGCCCGGTGAAGCTCGAGGCGCGTACGGGCTCTGGCGCCTCGGCGGCAAATTCGCGTCCAACACTCTCGAAGGCCAGAGCCGCTGCTCCGGTGGCGCTGCCCTCCAGCGTGGCGCCCTGCATGAAGGCCTGGCCGGGACGCAGCTGCGCCAGCAGGCTGGCAAGCAGGCCGCCACTGTTCAGCCCGCCATCGACGATCACCGTGTTGTTCGAATGGATCAGGTCGAGACACAGATCGACCATCAGCGCGACGTAGAGCAGCGCCACGGCCGCGCGCTCATCCGCGGTTGGTGCGCGCCCGACCAGTTCGCCGCGATGGCCAGGCATCGGCCCGCCCGGCGCGAAGCTCGGCAGCGCCATGATGCCGGCGTCGATCACCTGCTGTACGGCTGAGGGGGTGATCGCGCCCTGCCAACCGTTGCTGATCGTCGCGAACTCACGGCCGCCCATGAAGCGGATGGTCGGCACCGGGCCGCCATCGACATCGACATTGACCAGCATGTCGCGATCGCGATCGAGCGCGTCGAGCGGGCAGTCCGGATTGAGCACCACAACCCAGGTGCCGGTCGAGACGACGGTGACCGGACCAAGCGCCTGCCGACGATAGGCATGGAGCGCCGCATTGCTGTCATGGACACCGTTGTGGATGGCGATCGGCCGCGCCGCCTCGCCGAAGCGCTGCTCGCCGATGACCGCGCCGGCACGCTCGAAGGCGGGCATCTGGCCGCGCCATCCCTCGGCGTCGACCAGCGTGGAGAAATCGCGCTTGCGCGGCGCCCACAGATGCGAGTGGCAGCCGAGATAGGACACCTCCGAAACCGCCCGGCCGCCAAAGCGCCAGCTCCAGTATTGGGGATAACCGAGGATCGATTTGGCGGCGGCGAACACGCTTGGTTGCACCGTCTTCAGCCACAGCATGTGGCGACCATAGTTGAAGCCGAGCGGCAGGCGCGGCGAGAAGGTCTCGGCGAAATCCGGAATGCGGCGATCGATCTGCGCGGCAATCTCGGCCGGCGGCTCCTGCTCGTAGTCGAGTATCGGATGCGTCAGCGCCGCATCGTCGACCAAGGCAAAGGTGCAGCCATGGCCCGAAACCATCAAGCCCTCTATGCCATGGATGTCAACCGCCTCGCCGACGGCGCGCGCCGCCCAATCGTGAAGCGCTGCTTCGTCGAGCACGCTGAAGCCGCCTTCGCGCGTCCAGTTCGGCTGGGTCCGGCGCTCACCTAGAATCTGCCCGTCCTGACCGAAGACGAACAGCTTCGAGTTGGTCTTGCCGAAGTCGAGGACAGCCACCTTCACTGGACGGCTCCTGAGGCAGAGGCGATCCGCACCATGACGCCGGCGTTTTCGAGCATGCGTGCGTCGGCATCGGAAAGGCCGTCATCGGTCACCAGCGTGCCGATGCGCGACAACGGCAGCGCGACGTTGCGCGCGTGGATCGACAGTTTGCGGCTGTCGGCCAGCACCACGATCTGGTCGGCGCAGAGACTGAGTTCGGCGATGGAGCGGACCAGCAGCGGATGCGATTCCAGCACGCCCTCCGGGCCAATGCCTTGCGCGCCTAGAAAGAACTTCGATGCGTAGAAAGGCACGGACTGGGTGAGCGAATGGATGATGCCAGGCTCGCGATGCAGTTCGCCGCCGGCAATGGTCAGGCTACAATGGCCGTGGTCGCTCAAATAGGCCACGAGCGGCATCGAGTTGGTAAAAAGCCGGATGTTGCGGTCGGCGAGCTTGGCGCCGAGATGGAAGCAGGTCGAACCGCCATGCACGATGACGGCGTCGCCATCGCGTACCATGGTCGCCGCGAGAGCGGCGATCTGCCGCTTGGCTTCGACCGCGAGGTCGCGGTTCTCGTCGTAGGGCTTGGCATAGGCGACGCCCGCCTGCGCAGCGCCATCGAGCGCCGAGATGCCGCCATAGACCTTGCGTGCCTCGCCGGCCTCGTCGATCTTGTCGATATCGCGCCGCACCGTCGCAGCCGATACGCCGAGGCGCTCCTGCAGCTCGCGCACCGAGGCGAAGGGGCGATCCCGCAACAGCTCCACGATCTGACGCTGGCGGCCGGAGTCGCTCAACGGATACCCTCCCGAAATGCCATTTTGCCACGGCAATTGGTGCAACTTACTCAACGCAGATCAGATTGCAAGCTTGATTTGGTGGGATAAGATCACTATTGACGTAACTTACTCGCCGCTGCGATACCAGCGTCACTCGCTGTCCCGGCTACGGGGATCCAAAGCCGTGGCTAGGCGGTCGGTTTGTGAAGGAGTTTCGATGGCAATCAATGCGGATGCGCAGGAATTGGCTGCTTTGCGGTCGCTTTCGGCCAGCATCGGGCGCGACCCGCACTTGGCCCAGGCCGCGGGCGGCAACACTTCGCTGAAAGCCGGCGACACGCTCTGGATCAAGGCTTCCGGCACCTGGTTGAAGGACGCGCTCGCCGAGGACATCATGGTCCCGGTGGCGATCCCGCCGCTGATCAGGGCTGTCGAACAGCGCGACCTGGCCGCCGATCAGCCACAGGGTTTCGCCATCGAGGCGCTCAACGCCCGCAAGCTGCGTCCTTCGATCGAGACCACGGTTCACGCGCTGATGCCGCAGCGCGTCGTTCTGCATGTCCACTGCGTCGATACCATTTCGCTTGCCGTGCAGGCCGACTGCGAGGCTCAAGTCGCCAAGCGTCTGGACGGCCTCGAATGGGCGTATGTCCCCTATCGCCGGCCGGGCCTGCCGCTTGCCCAGGGCATTGCCGAGCGCCTTCGGCCTGGTGTCGATGTGCTGATCCTTGCCAATCATGGCCTGGTCATCGCAGCCGAAACCGTCACCGGCGCCGAGGCGCTGCTGCGTCGCGTCACAGGGTTGCTGGCGCGGCCGCCCCGCGAGGTGGCGGAGCCAGACATCGCGGCATTGACGACGCTCATCGGACGCACCGGTCACAGGCTGCCGGCGGATGTCGAAGCGCATGCCGTCGCGATCGATCCTGACAGCTGCCGCATGGCGTCGGGAGGCAGCCTCTATCCCGATCACGTCATCTTTCTCGGCCAGGGTTCGGTCGTGGCGAGACCCGGTGAGGACGTGATGCGTGTCACCGAACGGTGCGGCACGGCACCGGTGGCGATTCTGTTTCCCGGGCTTGGCGTGCTGATGCGCGGCGACGCCAGTGCCGGCGCCAATGCCATGCAACGCTGCCTCGCCGACGTGACGGCGCGGGTCGACGTCGCGGCGAAGCTGAACTATCTGACCGCCGCCGAGAACGACGAACTGATCAATTGGGACGCCGAGCAGTATCGCCAGAAACTCAATGCGGCCGGCAGCTGAGATGGCGTTGTCAACCGGCCCGCTTTCGATCGGAATCGACATCGGCACATCAGGCGCCCGCGCCGTCGCCATGCGGCAGGACTTTTCGATTGCCGCGCGTTCCGCCGTTCCACTCGACAGATTTGGCCAGAATGCCCGCGACCCGTCCGTCTGGTGGTCAGCGGTCGGCGCGGCGCTGACGGAACTGCTTTCGAGCATCGATCGTGCGGCGGTCCGGTCGATCGCCGTCGACGGCACTTCCGGCACGCTGCTGCCGGTCGACGGCGCCGGGCGGCCGCCGGCCGAGCCGTTGATGTACAACGACAAGGTCGACGACGACGCCATTCTGGCGGTGATCGCGCGCGAGGCGCCGGCCGCGAGCGCAGCCCGTGGGCCGACGTCCGGTCTCGCCAAGGCGCTGTCGTTCCAGCGCCTGCCCGGCGTCGCGGCGGTGCTGCATCAGGCCGACTGGATCGCCGGACAGTTTTCCGGCCGCTTCGACATCAGCGACGAGAACAATGCCTTGAAAACCGGCTACGACGTCGAGGCCCGCCGCTGGCCGGACTGGATCGCGGCGACCGGCATGCGCATGGGATTCCTGCCTGGTGTCGTCAAGCCGGGCGATGTCACGGGAAAACTCACCGCGAGTGCGGCGGACCGGTTCGGCCTCGCGCGGGACGTCGCCGTGGTCGCCGGCACGACGGATGGCTGCGCGTCGTTCCTGGCGACGGGGGCTGCGGCTGTTGGCGACGGCGTCACCGCGCTGGGGTCCTCGCTGACCATCAAGATCCTCTCCGATCGGCCGATCTCGGCGCCGCAGTTCGGCATCTACAGTCATCGGCTGGGAGATGCTTATCTAGCGGGTGGTGCGTCGAATTCGGGCGGCAAGGTGCTGGCGCAGCATTTTTCTCTCGCGCGCATCATCGAATTAAGTGCGGCAATGGACCCCATGACCGAGACCGGCCTCGACTATTATCCGCTTCCCGCGGTTGGCGAACGCTTTCCCGTGGCCGATCCTGCTCTGCCGCCACGCCTGACGCCGCGGCCGGCCGACGACGCCGACTATCTGAAAGCAATGTTCGAGGGCATCGCGGCGATCGAGGCGCTCGGCTATCGCCGGCTTGCCGAACTCGGCGCCCCCCGATTGACGTCGATCAGAAGTGTCGGCGGCGGTGCGGCAAACGCCGCCTGGACCGCGATCCGGCAGCGCAAGCTGGGTGTCGATTTTCTGCCGGCGCTTTCGGACGAGGCGGCCGCCGGCACGGCGCGGCTGGCGCTGATGGGCGCAATCGCAGCGGGGCTGTTGTGAGCACGAAAAAGCTTGAACATCTCGACGGCATCGGAGCGCTGGTCGAGCGCTATCAGGTGTTCTTGCTCGATCAGTTCGGCGTGCTGCACGACGGCACGAACCCCTATCCGGGCGCCGTGGACGCGTTGTCGGCGCTGAAGCGAGCAGGCAGGACGATCGTGCTGGTCTCGAATTCCGGCAGGCGGGCGCGGCCCAATGAGGCCCGCTTGCTGAAGCTCGGCTTCGAACCAGGAAGCTGGGATCAATTTGTCTCTTCCGGCGAGATCGCGTGGCGGTCCTTCCACGAAATGGCGATATCCGGAAAGCTGCGCCCAAACACAAAGTGCCTGCTGATCAGCCGCGAGGGCGACCGCTCGGCGATTGAAGGCCTGCCTTTCGTGTTGACCGGGGGCGGCGACGATGCCGAGCTGGTGCTGATCGCCGCCAGTGAGGGCGACCATTACGATATCGAGCACTATCGCCGGCTTTTTGCGCCGGCAGCGATGCGGCAGGTGCCGTGCTTCTGCACCAATCCCGACAAGATCATGCTGACGGTAGTGGGGCCTCGCTTTGGCGCCGGGCAGCTTGCGGATCTCTACGAGAGCCTCGGCGGCAGCGTCACCCGCATCGGGAAGCCCTACACGCCGATCTTCGACGCCGCGCTGGCGCTGGCGGGCAACCCGGACCGCAGCAGCGTGGTCTGTGTCGGCGACAGCGTCGAACACGATGTCGCCGGTGGAATTGGTGCCGGCGTGGCGACCGCGCTGGTCTTGTCCGGAATATTGGCGGATACCCCTGACCTGGCAGAGCTTTTCGACAGTCTGGATGCCTACCCCGATTACACCACGAACAGTTTCAGATTCGCTGATTGAGATCGGCAGCTTCCGAGGGTTGAGCGCTGCCATGGTGATCGTTCCGTCGTTAGTGCTGCTTTCGGTGGCGCAGCCCTTGGGCTGCTGTTGCCAGTTCACATCTGGTTGGTCGGAGGCTATTGAACTGCATGCGTGATTTTCAACTCCCCGGACGGTCGCCGGTTCGTGCGATGGAAGCGATGGCCGCGACATCGCACCCGTTGGCGACGCTGGCGGCGATCGAGATGCTGCGGTCCGGCGGCAATGCAATGGACGCAGCCGTTTGCGCGGCGGCGGTGCAGGCGGTGGTCGAGCCGCAATCGACGGGTATCGGCGGCGACTGTTTCGTCCTCTATTGTCCCAACGGTCAAGGCGAGGTTCTGGCCTTCAACGGCTCCGGCCGCGCACCGGCAGCAGCAGAGGCGCAGTGGTATCTCGACAAGGGGCACGACGAACTGCCTGAGTCCGGTCCGCACGCAGTCACCGTGCCGGGCGCCGTCGACGCGTGGTGCCGGCTGCTCGATGATCACGGCAGGAAGGGCATCGACGCCGCGCTCGCTCCGGCCATACATTACGCCGAACAGGGTTATGTCGTCCAAGACCGCGTGGCCTTCGACTGGGCTGAAAGTGCTGCCTTGCTGGCCGCCGACGAACATGCCGCGCGGATATTTCTGCCGGATGGAAAGGCGCCGCTGGCCGGCGAGCTGCACCGGCAGCCGCAACTGGCCGAGACCCTGCGCATCGTCTCGCGCCGTGGCCGTGCCGGCTTCTATGAAGGCGAGGTCGCCGACGACATGGTTTCGCGTCTGCGCGCGCTTGGCGGGCTGCATGCGCTCGAGGATTTTTCGGCGACGAAGGGCGACTATGTCAGGCCCGTCGGCACATCCTACCGAGGTTACGACATTCATCAGATGCCGCCGAACAACCAGGGGCTGACGGCACTGATCATGCTGAACGTGCTGTCGGGCTTCTCGCTCGGTTCGCTGGAACCGAACGGCGCCGAGCGCTTTCATCTCGAGATCGAGGCGGGGCGGCTTGCCTATCAGGACCGCGACAATTTCATCGGCGACCAAAACCAGGTCCATGTCCCCGTGCAGCAGTTGTTGTCCAGATCCCATGCCGACCAGCTTCGCGCCGAGATCGATCCTGCGCGCGCAATGACGCATCTGCCACGGCTGGAGCTTCAGCCGAGCGATACCGTCTACATCTCCGTGGTCGACCGCGACCGTAATGCGGTCAGCTTCATCAACTCGACCTTTGGTTCGTTCGGCAGCGGCGTGGTCGGCCCCAGGACCGGCGTCGTCCTGCAGAATCGCGGCAGCAGCTTCCGCTTGGCGGCGGACCATCCAAACCGCATCGCACCGGGGAAACGCCCGATGCACACCATCATGCCGGGCATGGTGACAGCCAAGGGCAGGGCGGTCATGCCGTTCGGCGTGATGGGCGGCGGCTACCAGCCGTTCGGCCATGTCCACCTGCTCACCAACATGATCGATTTCGGCATGGACCCGCAGGAGGCGCTGGATGCGCCGAGAGTGTTTTACCGCCAGAACGCAGTGGAGGCCGAGCGTGGCGTTCCAGCCGAGGCGATCGCCGGCCTGCGCGAGCGCGGCCACGACGTGTCCATCCCAACCGAGCCGCATGGCGGCGGCCAACTGGTGCTGATCGACTGGGACAAGGGCACGCTGACCGGCGCGTCAGATCCGCGCAAGGATGGTTGCGCGCTGGGTTACTGACGATCGGCCGCGTCGCCCTGCGTGCCGGTCCTGTTCAGTCTTGGCGCTGCCGCCACCAGCGCCTTGCCGATCGCCGACTGCGGGGCACCGATGACCGCACGGGCGTTGCCGCTTTCGGCGACGCGGCCGGCATCGAGAATGACGACACGATGAGCGATGGCGCTGATGACGCCGAGATCATGCGAAATGAACAGGTAGGCGATCCGTTGCTCGCGTTGCAGATCGAGCAGCAATTGCAGGATCTGCCGGCGCACCGATAGGTCGAGCGCGGACACCGCCTCGTCGAGGACGATCAGCGACGGTTTTGTGGCGATGGCGCGAGCGATCGCGATGCGCTGGCGCTGGCCGCCCGAGATCTCGTGGATGGCACGGCCGGCGAGATCAGCGCTCAGGCCGACGCGCTCGAGCAGAGCGGCGATGTGACGCGGGCGTTCCGATCGGGCTGCGATGCCATGGATGCGCAAAGGATCGTCAAGCACGCGCGCGACGCTGGCGCGCGGATTGAAGGCGGCGAGCGGGTCCTGGAAGACCATTTGCACGCGCGCACGCCGGGCGCGCAACGCAGTATCGTTCAGGGAAAGGAAATCGCCACCTTCGAACTCGATACGGCCGGCGTCCGGTTCGATCAGCCGCAGCAGCAGCCGCGCGACCGTCGACTTGCCGCTGCCGGAAGGGCCGGCCAGCGCCAGCGTCTCGCCGGCCTCGATGTCGAAGGAAACGTCATCGACGGCGGCGATTGTGTTGCCGCCGCGGCGATATCGTTTGGTCAGGCCGGAAACAGCCAGCAATGGACTGCTCACCGCAACGCTCCTGACTGCTGCAGCAGCGGTTCGGCGTCGAGGCCGAGATGGGCGTCAAGCAGCGCTCTTGTGTAGGCGTGGCGCGGGCTGGCGACGATCTGCGCCGTCGCGCCGAATTCGACCAGTTCGCCGCGCCGGAACACGGCGATGCGCTCGGCCAGCTCGGCGGCCAGCGCGATGTCGTGGCTGACGAACAGCAGCGTCATGCCGTCCTCGGCGACCAATTGCCGGATCAGCGCGACGATCTCGGCCTGCACGATGGTGTCGAGCGCGCTGGTCGCCTCATCGGCGATCAGCAGCTTCGGACCGGCCGCGATCGCTGCGGCGATCGCCACGCGCTGCTTTTGGCCGCCGGAAAGCTGGTGCGGGTAGGCGCGCAAGGCGGCGTCCGGGTCGGGCAGGCGGACGCGTTCGAGCAGGGTTTTTGCCTTGGCATAGGATTGCGACCAAGTCAGACCGAGATGCGTGTGCGCGACTTCCGCGATCTGCTCGCCAACCGCCATTACCGGATCGAGGCTGGCCGACGGGTCCTGGAAGACGAAGCCGATATCGCGGCCACCGAGGGGGGTGTGGCTGGGTTTGGCGGCGGATTTTAGAGGCTTGCGTTCTGTGAGACCCCCCTCTGTCCTGCCGGACATCTCCCCCTCAAGGGGGGAGATTGCGCTGTCATTTCCGCTTTCGCCAATCTCCAAGGCTGCGGGGGGAGTGCCGGCGACAGAACTGCCGATCTCCCCCCTTGTGGGGGAGATGTCCGGCAGGACAGAGGGGGGCGCGAAGGAATGAGGCGATCGAAGGTTCGGTAACTTCCACTCGATCGTTCCTTCAATCCTGGCGGAAGCCGGCAACAACCCGGCAATGGCCAGCGCCAGCGTGCTCTTGCCCGAACCGCTCTCGCCGATGATGGCGAAGCGCTCGCCGGCGGTGACATCGAGGCTGACATGGTTCAGCGCCGCCACCTCGCTGCTTTCGCGGCGATAGGTCACCGTCAGATCGCGGATCGAAAGCAGCGCCGTCACGACAGGCTCCTTCTCACCGCAGCCGTCTCGACGACGCCTTCGCCGGCGAGATAGACGCCGAGCACGGTCAGCACGAGTGCTACGCCGGGAATGATCGACAGGAAGGGCGCGGTGCGCAGCACGGCGCGGCCTTCGGCGATCATGCCGCCCCAGGTCACGCGGTTGGGGTCGCCGAGGCCGAGAAACGAAAGGGCCGCTTCGGTGAGGATCGCTGCGGCGACGATCACCGACGACAGCGCCAGCACCGGTGGCAATGCGTTTGGCAGCACCTCGCGCAAGGCGACCTCCAGCGGATGCATGCCGACGACGCGTGCGCCGGCGACAAAATCGCGCTCGCGGATCGACAGCACTTCGGCGCGCGCAACGCGCGCCGGCCCCGTCCAGGCGCCGAGCGCGATCGCCGCAACGACGACGCCGAGCGACGGCCCGACGACACTGACGAAAGCCAGCGCCAGCAGGAAGCTCGGCACGGTCTGGAAGGCGTCGGTGATGCGCATCAGCACTTCGTCGACGAGACCGCCGGCAAAGCCGGCCAGCGTGCCGAGTACAGCGCCGACGGCAAGGGCTGCGGCTGCCGCCGCCAGCCCGACCGCCAGCGAGGTACGGGCGCCGTGGAGAAGCGCGGCCAGCACGTCGCGGCCGAGCCGGTCGGTGCCGAGCGGCAGCGACCAGTCCTGAAAGGGCGGCAGCAATGCCGGCCCGGCAATGGCTTGCGGGTCGCCGGGAAAGAACAGCGGCGCTGTCAGCGCCATGGCGAACAGCGCCGCCAGGATGATCGCGCCGGCGATCGCTTCCGGCGTGCGAAGAAAGCGGCGAAGCGGGCTCACGCGCTGGCCTCGCTGGCGCCGACGCGCGGATCGAGGAAGGCGTAGGCGATGTCGACGAGAAGATTGATAACGATGACCAGAACGGCGCTGACCAGGATGATGCCGAGCAGCAGCGGCGTGTCGCGCGCTGCCACCGCTTCCTGCGCCAGCCGGCCAAGCCCGGGAACCGAAAAGACGCTTTCGATGACGACGCTGCCGCCGAGCATCTGCGCCGATTGCAGGCCGAGCATGGTGACCAACGGCAACAGCGCGTTGCGGGCGACGTGGGCGAGCACGATGCGGCGGCGGGAGAGCCCTTTGGCGCGGGCGGCGAGGACAAAATCCTGCCGCCAGACCTCGGCCATGCCGGCGCGCATCATGCGCAGATAGAGTGCCAGATAGATGAAGCCGAGTGCCGACACCGGCAGCACGAGATGGCGGGTGATATCGGCCGCGCGGTCAAGGCCGGTCTTGCCCGACGCGATGCTCTCGATGCCGCCGATCGGGAACCAGCGCAGGTCGACGGCAAAGACGATGATCAGCACCAGCCCGAGCCAGAAGCCGGGAACGGCATAGAGCGCCAGCGAGCCGATCGACAGCAAGCGGTCGCGAAAGCCGCCGGGCTTGGCGCCGGCATAGATGCCGAGTGCCGAGCCGGGCCCGAAGGAGAGCGCGGTGGCGCTGCCCATCAACAGCAGCGTGTTGGGCAGGCGTTCGAGGATGACGTCGCGGATTGGCCGCGAAAAGGTCACCGACTGGCCGAGGTCGAGATGCAGCAGCGCCCAGAGATAGGTCGCCAGCCGCGTCAACGCCGACTGGTCGAGGCCCCAACGATGGCGCAGCAGTTCGATCATGCCGGCGTCGCCGCCGGTCGAGACGATGTAGGCGTCAACCGCGTCGCCGGGGGCGGCTTCCAGCAAAAGGAAAGTGCCGATCACGACAATCAGCAGCACGAAGACGCTGCCGACGAGCCGACGGCGAAGAAGGAGAAGCGCGCGGGTCATGGCGGCGCCGGCTGCTTGGGCCGATCAACAGAAATGCCGAGCCTAGGCACCCCCCTCTGTCCTGCCGGACATCTCCCCCTCAAGGGGGGAGATTGGCCGTCACTAGCCGTGGCGCCAATCGCAAACGTTGCTGAGGGACGGGCCGTCGCCAAAGCAAGCGAATCTCCCCCCTTGAGGGGGAGATGTCCGGCAGGACAGAGGGGGGTATCGTCGAGCACGGACATTACCAACTTCACCTATTGGCGAAGGTCAATCTCAATTAACCCGCAGCTCACCCCTTCAGCCAGGTGTCCGCCCAGTTCGACACCGCCCAGCGCGGGTTGTTGGCGACATTCCCCACGGTGTCCCTGACAACGCTGATGAAACTCCATTCGGCGACATTGATCAGCGGCAGGTCGGCTGCGACCTTTTTTTGAAACTCCTTGTAAAGTTCCGTCCGTGCGGCGGGGTCGAGCGTCTCGGACGCCTTGGCGATGAGCGCGTCGAGTTCGTCGTTCTTGTAGCCGCCCTGGTTGGAGAACGGCACCCCGTCCGGGATGCCGCTCTGCACCAGGATGGTGGTCGAGATCGCCGGATCGCCGCGGAACACCGGCGGCCCGACCGCAAGGTCGAAGGCGTGGTCGGTGTAGACGGCCTTGATATGCGCGGCCGAGTCGTTGTTGACCAGCTGGGCGTCGATGCCGATGGCGGCGAGCGCCTGGCGCAGATAGTCGCCGAACTGCTTGGTCTCGTTGAAATAGGGCGCCGGCAGCAGCTTCAGCGAAAAGCGCTTGCCGTCGTCACCCTTGCCATAGCCGGCTTCGTCGAGCAGGGCGTTGGCCTTGGCCACGTCGAAGGCATAAGTCGGCACATCGGCCGTATAGAACTGCGGATCGTTTTTCGGCACCGGGCCGGTGGCGGTGGCGGCATAGCCGAGGAACACCGTCTTGACGACGAAATCCTTGTCGATGGCGTGGGCGATCGCCTGGCGCACCTTCAGGTCGGCCAGTTCCTTGCGGCGATGATTGATCTCGACGACGAGCTGATAAGTCAGCGCCTCATAACCCTTGGTGATCACCTTGAGGCCAGGCACTTTGGAGATGCGGTCGAGATCGGCCAGCGGCACCGCGGAAAAGGCGGCGAGCTGGATCTCTTCGGCCTCGAGCGCGCTTGCCGCCGAGGTGCGGTCGGGCAGCACCTGATAGATGATCTCGTCGAGGTAAGGCTGGTCCTTGCCCCAATAGTCCCCATTCTTCTCGAGCCGGTAATATTCGCCTGACTTGTGTTCGGCGAATTTGAACGGGCCGGTGCCGACAGGCGCGTTGTTGGCCGGGTTCTCTTCGATCTTGCCTGTCTCGTAGATGTGCTTCGGCACCACGCTGGTCAGCGCCGGCAAGGCGTTGCGGATCAGCTGGAACGGCGTCGGCCTGGCGAATTTGAACACCGCGGTCAGTTCGTCCAGGGTGTCGACCGCCTCCAGATCCTTGAACACGGTGCGACCGAGATTCTGCAACGGCTTCCAGATCTGCAGCGCCGAGAACGCGACGTCGGCGGAGGTAAAAGGTTTGCCGTCATGCCATTTGACGCCCTCGCGCAATTTGAACGTTACCGACAAGCCGTCCGCGGCGCCCTCCCAGCTTGTCGCCAGGCGTGGGTCGAGCCCGTCCTTGCCGTCAAAGGACGCCTCGGCCAGCGGTTCCACGATCTTGCTCGAAATGAAGAAGACGCCATTGGACGCGACGATCGCCGGGTTGAGGTTGCGCGGCTCGGAATCGGCGGCGACGACCAACCGCCCGCCTTTCTTCGGCGTCTGTGCCCAGCCGATCGTCGGCAGCGCCGTCGAAGCCAGCAGCAGTGCCGAACCGGCAAGCACGCTGCGTCTGGAAATTGTGACCTCTGACATGATCGAACTCCGTCCCTCTCAGCCACTCGGCCGGGTGGCCACTACCCTCGGACGCCAGACGGCATCCTTGCAAGGGGTGATTATGAGCCTTGCCGAGGGTTTCGCCAGAGACGGATCTGGCGCATCCTCATGTGGCTTTGAAAATTTCGTCCGCTGGACCAGTTACAGGGAAGCGGTTCAATCCGATCTTATCTGGTAGGACCAGACTTGCCTCGGTAAGACCAGACTGGAGACTGCCGCGATCCGAGCGGCCGGCCAGGGAATTCAGGGAGAGAGAAAGATGAACGTCGTTCCGGGTAAGAATGCCGTCAGCACCATCCCGTTCGATCATGCCAGGGTCGACCGGCTGATGGAGGAGGCCGGCATCGATGTGCTGCTCGCCACCTCCAAGCACAACACGCAATATCTGCTTGGCGGCTACAAGTTCATCTTCTTCGCCGCCATGGATGCGATCGGCCACAGCCGCTATCTGCCTGTTGTCGTCTACGAGAAGGGCGGGCCGGACCGCGCCGCCTATATCGGCAACCGCATGGAGGGCGCCGAGCACCAGAACAACCCGTTCTGGACGCCGACCGTCCACGCCGCCTGCTGGGGCACGCTCGACGCCGCCAATCTCGCGGTCGAGCACCTGGCGAAGATCGGCAAGGGCAACGCCCGCATCGGCATCGAGCCGGCTTTCCTGCCGTCGGATGCCTACACGCTGATCCGCAAGGCGCTGCCGGATGCCAAGCTGATCGATGCGACCGATATGCTGGAGCGGATGCGGGCGATCAAGACGGATGCGGAGCTGGAGAAGCTGCGCATCGCCTCCGAACTGATCACCGATTCCATGCTGGCGACCATTGCCAGGGCCCGTGAAGGCACGACCAAGACCGATATCATCGAGCAACTCAGGCGCGAGGAGACCAATCGCGGCGCGCACTTCGAATATTGCCTGTTGACGCTCGGCGCCAGCCATAACCGCGCCGGCTCGCCGCAGGCCTGGAAGAAGGGCGAGGTGATGTCGATCGATTCCGGCGGCAATTATCACGGCTATATCGGCGACCTCTGCCGCATGGGCATTCTCGGCGAACCGGATGCCGAACTCGAGGATCTGTTGGCCGAAGTCGAGGCGGTGCAGCAGGCGGCCTTTTCCAAGGTCAGGGCGGGCACTCTCGGTGGCGACATGATTTCTCACGCGGAAGGCGTGCTGAAGGGATCCAAGGTTGCGCCCTATACCGATTTCTTTGCCCACGGCATGGGGCTGATCACCCATGAGGCGCCGTTCCTGATGACCAACCATCCGGTGACCTATGAAGGCACCTATGCCGAAAAGCCGCTGGAGAAAAACATGGTGCTCTCGGTCGAGACGACGATGCTGCACCCGACGCGCGGCTTCATCAAGCTCGAAGACACGCTGGCGGTCACCGATAGCGGCTACGTCATGTTCGGCGACCGGGGCAGGGGCTGGAACCGGGGTGGAGCTTCATGATCAGGCGGCACGCTCTGCCCTGAGGAAGTCACTTCCCGCCCGGCGGCAGCAGCCTGAAATCCGGCAGGTCGCGCAGCGCCAGTTCCGGCCCGGCCGGCGAATAGACGACGAAAAGCTGCATGGGCGCGTCGCCGGTGTTCAGCGTCGAATGGAAGCGGCTTTCCGGCACATAGATGGTGCAGCCGGGGCCGACCTTCTCGACGACCGGATTACCGTCCTCGTCCTCGACCATCTGCTCGCCATTGCCTGAGATGACGAAGATGATCTCTTCCGCACCCGGATGGTTGTGGCGCGTGTGACCCTTGCCGGAAGGCAGGTCGACGACGCCGCCGGAAAAGCGCGTGGCGCCGTTCACCTCGGGCGCCACCGTCAGCGAGAGCCTGCCCCAGTCGAAGCCGAAGGCGCTGACATCCTTCGGGTAAACAAAAACCTTGCTGTTGTCGGTCATCGTCTCATCCCTTCTTTTTCTTCGCGGTCGTTTTGGCGCCGCTTTTTTTTGTTTGCGCATCGGATTTTCCCAAAACCGGTTCCCACTTTTGGGTCCGATGCTCCAGCGTGACGGCCTTGAAATCGGCGGTCTGCCTGGCGATCGCCGCTTCCGCCGGCAGCCGCTCCATCGAGCTTGCCCCGTAAAAGCCGTGCAGGCCCTTGCAGCGTTCGAGGATGTAGCGGGCATCGTCCGGCATCGAGATCGGCCCGCCATGGCAAAGCAGGATGACGTCCTTGCGCACGGCACGCACCGCTTCAGCGATGGCGTCGATCTCGGTCACGCAGTCGTCGAGCGATTTGGCCGACGTCGCACCGATCGAGCCGCCGGTGGTCACCCCCATATGGGCGACGACGATGTCGGCGCCGGCCTTGGTCATGGCGCGTGCCTCATCGGGGTTGAACACATAGGGCGTGGTCAGGAGATCGAGTTCGTGTGCCGCGGCAATCATGTCGACTTCGAGCCCGAAGCCCATGCCGGTTTCCTCGAAACTCTGCCGCATCTGGCCGTCGAACAGGCCGATGGTCGGAAAGTTCTGCACGCCGGAAAAACCCATCGTCTTCAGCTCGGCCAGCAGCAGCGGCATGATGACGAAGGGATCGGTGCCGTTGACGCCGGCCAGCACCGGCGTCTTCTTCACCACCGGCAGCACCTCGTAGGCCATTTCCTTGACGATCTCGTTGGCGTTGCCATAGGCGAGCAGGCCGGCAGCCGAGCCGCGGCCGGCCATGCGGTAGCGGCCGGAATTGTAGATGATGATCAGGTCGATCCCGCCAGCCTCTTCGGCCTTGGCCGACAGCCCGGTGCCGGCGCCGCCGCCGACGATCGGCACGCCGCCGGCAATCATCTTGCGGAACTTTTCCAGGATTTTCTTGCGCGGAATGGCGGCCATGTTTTCTTCTCTCACTGTCCGGCGATGTCGAGAAAGGCCGCTGTTGCCGCCTTGGCGAATTCGGGGTCGTTGATGTGCAGTGGCAGGCGCGTCACTTGGCGCGTGTTATCCGGCATGATCGTACATTCGATGGCCTCGAAGAGTGCTGCATCGGCTTCAGGGTCGAAGAAGGCGCCGCCTTCGATGTCGAGCGCCGAGACGCCCCTTTCGGGAATGAGAAACCGGACCGGACCCTCGCAGAGGCTCAGTCTGGCGCCGATCCATTCGCCGATCCTGCGGCTTTCGTCAGGCGTCGTGCGCATCAGCGTCACGTTTGGATTATGCTCGTAAAACAGCCGCCCGCTATAGCGTTCCGGAATGGTCGGCGGCGCCCAGAAATTCACCATGTCGAGCGCGCCGACCGAGCCGACATAGGGCAGTTTCGTGCGGGCGATCGCGCCGAAACGGTCTTCGGTTGCCGGCAGAACGCCGCCAAACAGGAGGTCGCAGACTTCTGTCGTCGTGATGTCGATGACGCCTGACAGCAAGCCGCTGTCGGCCAGCTTCTCCATGGTGCGGCCGCCGGTGCCGGTGGCATGGAAGACCATGCAGTCATAGCTCGAACGAAGCTGCTCGGCGATCGAAGTCACGCATGGCGTGGTCACCCCGAACATGGTGAGCCCGATCGATGGTTTGCCGTCGGGCGGCGGCGCCGTTTTCGCAGCCATGGCTGCTATCGCTTGGGCGGCGTTGTGCAGCACGACGCGAGACAGCCGGTTCAAGCCGGCCATGTCGGTCACCGACGGCATCATGACGATGTCGGAGACATCGACATAGGGCGCGGTGTCGCCCGAGGCGAGCGTCGAGACCATGATCTTGGGCAGGCCGAGCGGCAGCGCGCGCATGCCAGATGTGATGATCGAAGTGCCGCCACCGCCGCCGATGCCGATCATGCCTGATATATCGGTTCGCGACTGGACAAACCGGGTGAAGGCGATGGCCATTGCCGCCACCGCGGTGCCGCGGTCGTCGCTGCCCAGCACGGCACTGCTGCCACCGGGATGGTGGCCGGCGACCTCTTCGGCCGAGACATCGACCGGCACGGTCGCGTTGCGCGTTCCAACGTCGACGCGGGCGACAGCAGCGCCGGTGGCGGCGACCGCATCGGCAAGAAAGGCGAGTTCCTCACCCTTGGTGTCGGCGGTGCCCACCACATAGACGCGCTTCATTGCGTTTCCCCGGTTCAAGGCGCACTCGGCGTTGTTGCTGGCCGCTCTTTTGCCCCGTTCGGCAGCGCGAAAGGCCATTGCAATTTTTTGAGACGTGCGTATCATATTGACATGAATGTCTCACGTCAACCAGCGACAGTGCCCGACGATGCCGGTTCTGGAGCGGCGCGCGGGCCGCGCGCCCGCACAAGGCGGTTGATGCTGGAGACGGCGACAAGGCTGATGCAGGCGGGCGCCACGCCCTCGGTCAGCGAGGTCGCCGAAGCGGCGGAAGTCTCCCGCGCCACCGCGTATCGGTACTTTCCAAGCCAGGCGGCGCTGGTGCAGGCGGTGGTCGACGAAGGGCTGGGGCCGATCCTCACCTGGAAATCGACCTCGGCCGATCCCGAGCGCCGCGTCGTCGAACTGTTCGACACGGCCATGCCACGCATCGAAGCCTTCGAGGCGACGTTCAAGGCGGCGCTGAAGCTGTCGCTCGACCAGTGGGCGCGGCGGCAGGCCGGCACACTCGACGGCGAGCCGGCCTTCACGCGCGGCCATCGCATCGATCTGCTCAAGGACGCGATCGCACCGCTCAAGCACCGGCTGCCGCCTCGCGAATTCAACCGCCTGGCACAGGCCCTGTCGCTGATCTTCGGCGTCGAAGTGCTGATCGTGCTGAAGGATATATGGGGGCTGGACAGCCGCAAGATGATGTCGGTAGCGCAATGGGCAGCCGGCGCCCTGGTGCGGGCTGCAGTGACGGAATCGATGGCTGGAGGAAACAGACGTGCGCCGGCGACAGCTGCGGAATAGTATCGATCTGGTTCGACCAGATGGGGATGCCTACTACTGACAATAGTCAGCGTTTCGTAGCGCGAACAAGGGCCTTGCGTATCAACGAGTAGGAAAATTTAAGAAAAACAGACAGATGTTGCTGGAATCTGCTTGTCTGAGGCCCTGCCATCGTCCAAGAAAGAGCTTGACGTGCGTCCGAAATTGGTAATACCAGATCAGGACAATATAGCGGGTCAAAAGTGAGGGCTGCGATCCATTTCCGGTTGGGCGAGGAGGCTCGAAAACCGGAACGGCGCCATCACGGAAGGAACTACCAGGGCCGGCCTCGCCGCCGGCTCGGATGATACGGTAGAATGCGCACAAGGGAGGAAATCATCATGCGCAAGACAATGACCAGCATGCTTGCTGGTATCGGCTTAGTGCTCGCCTGCGGAACGTCCGTCTACGCGCAGGATAAGGAACTCACCATATTCTGGGCTGAATGGGATCCGGCGAACTATTTGCAGGAACTGGTCAACCTTTACGAGGCCGAGAGCGGCGTGAAGGTCACGGTCGAGACGACGCCGTGGGGGGATTTCCAGACCAAGGCGTTCACCGAATTCAACGCCAAGGGCAGCGCCTACGACATGGTCGTCGGCGATTCCCAGTGGATCGGCGCCGCCTCCGAGGCCGGTCACTATGTCGACCTCACTGACTTCTTCAACAAGCACAATCTGAAGGAAGTGATGGCGCCGGCGACGGTGAAATACTACGCCGAATATCCATCCAACTCCGGCAAATACTGGTCGATTCCGGCCGAGGGCGACGCGGTCGGCTGGTCCTATCGCAAGGACTGGTTCGAAGATCCGAAGGAGATGGAGGCCTTCAAAGCCAAGTACGGCTACGATCTCGGCGTGCCGAAGGACTGGAAGCAGCTACGCGACATCGCCGAATTCTTCCACCGTCCCGACGAGAAGCGCTACGGCGTCGCCATCTATACCGATAACTCCTACGACGCTCTGGTGATGGGCGTCGAGAACGCCATCTTCTCCTTCGGCGGCGAGCTTGGCGACTATGCCACTTACAAGGTCGACGGGATCATCAACTCCGAGCAGAACGTCAACGCGCTCGAGGCCTACAAGGAGCTCTATTCCTTCACCCCTCCTGGTTGGGCCAAGAGCTTCTTCATCGAGGACAACCAGGCGATCACCGAGAACCTGGCGGCGATGAGCATGAACTACTTCGCTTTCTTCCCGGCGCTCATCAACGAAGCCTCCAACCCGAATGCCAAGGCCACCGGCTTCTTCGCCAACCCTCCTGGACCGAACGGCGATCAGTTCGCCGCGCTCGGCGGCCAGGGCATCTCCGTCGTCTCCTATTCGCAGAATCAGGAAGAGGCGATGAAGTTCCTGGAATGGTTCATCAAGGACGAGACGCAGAAGAAATGGGCGGAACTCGGCGGTTACACGGCAAGTGCCAAAGTGCTCGAGTCGCCTGAATTCCAGAACGCCACGCCATACAACAAGGCCTTCTACGAAACCATGTTCAAGGTGAAGGACTTCTGGGCGACGCCGGAATATGCCGAGCTGCTCATCCAGATGAACCAACGCGTCTATCCCTACATCACCGGCAATCAGGGCACGGCCAAGGAAGTGCTCGATGCGCTCGCCGCGGATTGGAACGCGACGTTCAAGAAATACAACCGCGTGAAGTAAACGGCACTAACGCTCGGAGGGGGCGGGAGCCGCCCCTTCCGTTTTCTTTTCCGGACAAGGAAGGAACGGGCCTTGGCCACTGCAGTCATGACCACGCTGGATCCCAACTCGCGCTCCGCCGCCCGCGGCATGAGCGACCTTACGATCCGCAATCTCTTCATCATTCCGACGATCGTTTTCCTGATCGTCTTCAACATCTTTCCACTGCTCTATTCGCTTGGCTATTCGTTCACCGACTTTCGCGCGTCGAGCCCCGCGGCGGCCAATTTCGTCGGACTGCAGAATTACCGCGAGCTGCTCAACGACCCGTTCATTTGGTCGAATTTCGCCATCACCGCCAAATATGTCATCGTCTCCGTGGTCGGCCAAGTCATCGTCGGCTTCGGCGTGGCGTTGCTGCTCAATCGCGATATCCCGTTGAAGGGCCTGCTGACGACACTGCTGCTGTTGCCAATGATGCTGTCGATGGCTGTCGTCGGCCTGTTCTGGAAACTGCTCTACGATCCGTCCTTCGGCATCATCAACTATACGCTCGGCCTCGGCTCCTTCGAGTGGCTGTCCAACCCCGACATGGCGCTCTACGCCGTGGCCATCACCGACATCTGGATGTGGTCGCCCTTCGTCATGCTGCTGTCGCTTGCCGGCCTATCTGCAGTGCCGAAGCATCTCTACGAGGCGGCCGCGATCGACCGCGCCGGCTCGTTCTATACGTTCTTTCGCATTACGCTGCCCCTGGTCGCGCCGATCCTGATGATCGCGATCATCTTTCGCACCATGGAGGCGTTCAAGACATTCGATCTTGCCTACATCCTGACCAGCCAGCCAACCACCGAGGTGATCTCGATCCGGCTCTACAAGATGGCGTTCCAGGAATGGCAGACCGGGCGCTCCTGCGCGCTCGCCTACATCGTGCTGATCATGATCCTGGCGATCACCAACATCTACGTCAAATACCTGAACAAGGTGAAGGAGCGCTAGCATGGCCGCTGTCACCACCTCTGCCGAGCGTTCGCTCAACAAGCTAGCCATCGTCGGTGTGCTGATCGTCACGATTATATTCCTGGCGCCAATCTACTGGATAGCCTCGACGGCGTTCAAGCCGCGCAACCTCGCCACCACCATCCCGCCGACGGTGGTCTTCCAGCCGGAGATATCGCCCTTCGTCAAGCTGTTCACCAAGCGCTCGCAACTGCGCACAGCGCCGACGCCGGAACAATACGCCGCCGCCCCGTGGTGGGAGCGGCTGGTGTTTGACGGCGGCGAGAAGGTGGTGCGCTCGGGCAGGGGCGAGGTGCAGTGGTCCGGCTATCCGAGCCGCTTCATGAATTCGCTGATCGTCGCCATCACCTCGACGATCCTCGCCGTCGGCATGGGCACCTTCACGGCTTACGGGTTCTCGCGCTTCAAGATAAAGGGGGAACAGGACCTGCTCTTCTTCATCCTGTCGACGCGCATGCTGCCGCCGGTGGTGGTGGCGATCCCGATGTTCCTGATGTACCGGGTCGTCGGCCTCAACGACACGCATTGGGGCCTGATCATCCTCTACACCGCCTTCAACCTCAGCTTCTCCGTATGGCTGATGAAGGGGTTCATGGACGAAATTCCGAAGGAGTATGAGGAGGCGGCGCTCGTCGACGGCTATACGCGCATGGAGGCCTTCTTCAAGATCGTGCTGCCGGAAGCGGCCACCGGCATCGCCGCCACCGCCGTGTTCTGCTTCATCACCGCGTGGAACGAATATGCCTTCGCGCTGATCATGACCAACCGCCGCGCCCAGACGGCGCCGCCGTTCATTCCAAGCCAGGTCGGTTCCGGCCTGCCCGACTGGACGGTCATCGCCGCCGGCACCTTCCTGTTCCTGCTGCCGGTCGCCATCTTCACCTTCCTGTTGCGCAACCACCTCCTGCGCGGCATGTCCTTCGGAGCGATCCGCAAATGATCCGCCATGCTACAATCCAGCGCACAGCCGAGATCGTGATGGTGCTCGGCATCATCGCGCTCTGCCAGCCGTGGAACCTCTTTCTGCACCGCTACGGGCTGACGATCATCATTGTCGGGCTGCTGACGTTCATGATCACGGGCTGGGTCGGTCCAAGGCAGGAGCCGAAGGCGACCGGCGCACCGGAAAAAGAAGGTCACGCATGACCCAGATCGAGCTTCGTGGCGTCCAGAAATTCTTCGGCGCCGTCCAGGTCATCAAGGACCTCAACCTCAAGATCGACGACAACGAGTTCATCGTGCTGCTCGGCCAGTCGGGCTGCGGCAAGACGACGACGCTTCGCGCAATCGCCGGGCTGGAGACGATCGACGGCGGCGATGTCCTCATCGACGGCAAGCCGGTCCAGCATCTCAAGGCTGCCGACCGCGACATCGCCATGGTTTTCCAGTCGTTCTCGCTCTATCCGCATATGAGCGTCTACGAGAACATCGCTTTTCCGTTGCGGGCCATGCGCAAGAGCAAGGCGGAGATCGACGGCGAGGTGCGCTCGGTCGCCAAAGTGCTGCAGATCAACGATCTGCTCGGCAAGAAGCCGTCGGCGCTGTCGGGTGGCGACATGCAGCGCGTGGCGATCGGCCGGGCGCTGGTGCGGCGGCCGAAGGCGATGCTGATGGACGAGCCGATCGGCGCGCTCGACGCCAAGCTGCGCGAGGAGATGCGCGCGGAGATCAAGCGGCTGCACATCAAGCAGGGCTCGACCACCATCTACGTCACCCACGACCAGATCGAGGCGATGAGCCTTGCCGACCGCATCGTCATCATGCATGAGGGCGTTCTGCAGCAGGTGGGCAGCCCATCGGAAGTGTATAAGCGCCCGGCCAATCTGTTCGTCGCGCAATTCGTTGGCTCGCCGGTGATGAACGTTGTCAATGCGGCGGTGACGATGAACGGTTCCGGCGCCAGGGTCACCGTCGATGGGGCCGCGGAAGGGTTCGTTTTCCCGGCCGAGCTGGTCGGCCAGCTCGACGCCGCGAACGTCGGGCAGGACCGCCTTGCGCTCGGCATCCGCCCCGAAGGCGTGATGGTCTCGCGCGAGCCGGCGGACGGTTATCTGCCGGTCGAGGCGCACATCATCGAACCGCTTGGCTCCTACGACATCGTCGACCTCAAGGTCGGGGCACAGATGTTGCGCGCCCGGACCCGTTCCGGTTTCGTCGGCAAGCCGGGGGTCCAGGTCTTCGCCAGGCTCGACCCGGCGCAGGCGCACTTCTTCGACACGACAAGCGGCAATTCGCTGGGGGTGAGACTCTGATGGCCCATATCCAGCTCAAGAACATCTCGAAGACATTCGGCAATCACACCGCATTGGCCGGGCTCAATCTCGACATTGCCGACGGCGAGTTCTTCGTGCTGCTCGGCGAGACCGGCGCCGGCAAGACGACGACGCTGCGCATGGTCGCCGGCCTGGAGAAGCCGACCGAAGGTCAGGTCTTCATCGACGGCGTCGATGTCGCCAATTGGGGTGCCGCCGAGCGGGATGTGGCGCTGGTGCTGCAGCAATATTCGCTTTATCCGCGCTACACGGTGCGCGAAAACCTCGAATTCCCGCTGAAGCCGAAAATCCGCCGCATCGAGCCCGAGGAGATCAAGACGCGCGTCGACCGCGTTGCCAAGACCTTGCGTATCGAGCATCTGCTCGACCGCAAGACGGATCGCCTCTCTGGCGGCGAGATGCAGCGCGTCTCGATTGGTCGCGCCATCGTCAGGAAGCCGCGCGTATTCCTGATGGATGAGCCGCTGTCGGCGCTCGATGCCAAGTTGCGCGAGGCGCTGCGCACCGAGCTGAAGAACATCCAAATGAACCTTGGTCAGACCTTCCTGTTCGTCACGCACGATCAAATCGAGGCGATGTCGATGGGCGACAAGGTCGGCGTGCTCAACCATGGCCGCATCGTCCAGACCGGCACGCCCTATGAGATCTACAACAATCCGCGCGACACCTATGTGGCGAGCTTCGTCGGCTCGCCGCCGATGAACCTCATCGACGGCAAGCTCGTCAACGGCCGCGCGGTGATGGCACCGCTGAATTTCGAACTACCTTTTGCGGGGGGGGCCAGGACGAGCGGCGAGACCGACGGTCGCCCGCTGGTCTTCGGTATTCGTCCCGAGGATCTCTATCTCGAGAGCGGGGCGCCGGTGGAAGCGCGCGTCCACGATGTCGAGAACCATGGCGTCGAAAAGATCCTGACGCTGCGGGTCGGCGACGCCATGCTGCGGGCCATGGTGCCGGCTAGAACCGATGTCGAGATCGAGCAGCCGGTGCGCTTTGCCTGGGACCCGGACAAGGTGGTGCTGTTCGACAAGGGTACCGGGATAAGCCTTCGTCACGCAGGCTAAGCCGCGTCGCACAAAAATGCGCGTCTGTTGGGCGGGAGGATGTTAGGCGGCTTGAAGCCTGTGGCCAGGTTTAGCCGGCTTGGCCGGTTTCAGCCTGCTCTTCGGCCCGGAAATGGCTGGGAGCCGATCCGATGACGCGCTTGAACGCCCGACTGAACGACGCGTCGGATTCGTAACCGAGACGTGCGGCGACGACGGAAATCTTCAACCGGTCGCGGACCAGCCATTGCCGTGCCTGGTGCATTCTCACCTGGGTGACATATTTGGCCGGCGTTTCGCCGACGATCGTCGCGAAGCGTTCGGCGAAGCCCGACCGCGAGGCGCCCATCATCCTGGCCAGGGTCTCCACCGTCCAGTCGCGGTCCGGTTCGAGGTGGATCGCGGCCAGCACACGCCCGATCTCGCGATCCCTCACTGCCGCAATCCATCCGGACGAGTCGCCGCAGCCGCGCTCGACCCATGAGCGGATGACGGTGGCGGCCAGCACATCGGCAAGCCGCGCCAGAATGCCGCCGGAGCCGACGCGCTCCATCGTCACTTCGCGGGCCATGGCCTCCAGCAGATGCGGGATACCAGGTTCATAGGCTTCCAACTCGTGCGCGCGCATGACATCCGGCATCATGCCGAGCAATGGGTGCAAACCGTCGAGATTGAAATACATGCTGCCAAAAAACAGCAGCGTCCCCGGCCGGCAACCTTCATTGGACAGGCAGTAAACGTTCTTGCAGACCTCGGCGACCTGATAGCCCTGGATCGGCGAAGCCTCGGTGCCCGGCTCGCTCGCCAGGACGTGTGCCGCACCGCGCGGCAGCAGCACCGCGTCGCCCGCCTTGAGCTCAACCCATTCGCCGGACGGCTGCAGCAACCAGCATCCCTTGCGGCCGATGAAATGAAACCGCGCCGCCGTCTGGGCCGGAAACTGGAGGCCCCAAGGCTCCTGCATCTCACAGCGGCCATATTCGACGCCGTCGAGCCGTAACCCGCGCAATATGTCTGTCAGCGGATCGCCGGTGACCGGAACTTTGGACGAATGGTCAAGCATGATGGTGTTTCTAGCATGGAAACTCCAGACGGTCACTCCCATGTTGCACTGCAGCCAAATGTTGCGCTGCAACCAGATCGGAGATCCCATCATGACCGAACCCGCGACAGGCGTCATCGACGCCGTTCTCGATCCGGCGGAAACCGATGAACGAGCCGAGCCGGCATGGGGGGCGGTCGTATCCCTCGCGCTCGGTGTGTTTGGGCTGGTGACCGCGGAATTCCTGCCTGCCAGCCTGCTGACGCCGCTGGCGCAGGATCTCGGCGTGACCGAAGGCACCGCCGGCCAAGCGGTGACGGCAACCGCCGTTGTCGGCGCGATAGCCGCTCCGACCATGGCCATCGTCACCAAACGGCTGGACCGCAGGCTCGTCATGTGGGGACTGACCGTGCTGCTGATCCTGTCGAACCTGTTGGCGGCGTTTGCGTCCTCGCTTCCCGTCCTTCTGATCGCCCGCATCATGCTCGGGATCAGCCTCGGCGGCTTCTGGTCGATGTCGGCGGCCATGGCGATGCGGCTTGTCCCGATGCGGCTGATGCCGCGCGCCATGTCGATCATTCTCACCGGCGTTTCGGTGGCGACCGTCTGTGCGGCCCCGGTCGGTGCCTATGTCGGTGACATCTGGGGATGGCGAACGGCCTTCATGATCGCAGCGGTTGTCGGCGCCCTGGCGCTGCTGGTGCAGATCGCCACCCTTCCGAAGCTGCCGCCGGCGGGCGTGGCAAGCTTTCGGACCTTGCTGGAGGTAATAAAGCGGCCGATGATCAGGGTTGCGCTCCTGGTGGTCCTGTTGGTCGCCTCGGGACATTTTGCCGGCTTCACCTATGTCCGCCCGTTTCTCGAGAAGGTGCCCGCGCTGGACATCGAGACGATCTCGCTTGTGCTGCTCGCCTACGGCATCGGTGGCTTCTTCGGCAACTTTGCCGGCGGGTTCATGGCTGAACGAAGCCTCAAGACCGCGGTGGGCCTGGCGCCACTGCTGATTGCGGTCGCGGCACTTCTGCTGCTGACCATCGGCGCTTCGCCCGCGGTGGCGGCGATAGCGGTGGCCGCCTGGGGTTTTGCCTTTGGCGCGGTGCCGGTCGGGCTGCAAACCTGGCTTGTGCGAGCCGCTCCCGACCAGGCAGAAAGCGCTGGCGGGCTGATGGTCGCCACATTCCAGGTGGCCATTGCACTGGGCGCCGTTTTCGGCGGCCTGCTGGTCGACAATGCCGGCGTTGCCAGCGCTTTCGCCTATTGCGGGATCGCGACTTTGCTGGCGGCCTTGGCGGCGTTCCTGCTCGGCCCGAGGAGCGCAACCTAAGCCATCCGTAGGTGCGTCCCACGTAGGACGCCTCCAAGAACTGGCCCGAATATCGGTTATGGTTTTCGGGCCGTGACGATTGCGGCGACAAAACGGCCCAGACTGTCTTCGACGTAGGATGCAACTTCGGCCTTCGGGTCGAAACTCCACCAAAGCAGCGAACCTTGCCAGTGCGATGCCATCAGCAGGCCGATGTCCAACGGCGTGTCGACGACAGAGGCAAAGCAAGAGTCGAGGATGTTGCACAGGGATGCCTTCCACGACGCCCCCCGCGCGCGAAGCACCGGATCGCGCAGATCTTCGCGCAGGACGAGCAGCCCCTCGGCATAGGATTCGATGCCGCCATAGTCGCGTGACAGCGCCACCAGCAATTCGATCGCGCCAGCAGGGGTCCTCGGTGTCGCTTCTGCGAGCGTTGTCGTCTTCGCGTCCAGCCTGTCCCATGCCTGCAGCAAGGTTCTTTGCCTGAGCGTGGCCTTGTTCTTGAAACGCTGCACCAGGGTCGAGCCGGAGAGCCCGCAAGTTTTGGACAGCCGTTCAAATGTGAGGCTCTCCGGGCCATGCCTGTGGATCAGCCGGTGCGCCGCTTCCAGCACCTCCTCGTCGGATTGCGTTTTTTGCCGAGGCATCTTGACATCCATTTATAACCGAATGATCATTTATATATCTTAACTTTGAAGAAGGCCAGCATTGGTTGGTCAGAGCATTGGTTGGTCAGAGCATTGGTTGGTCAGAGTCTGGGGAGGTTCAATGACGCTTGAGGGAAAAGTCGCTTTGGTCGCTGGCGCCACGCGCGGTGCGGGGAGAGGTATTGCTGTTGAACTGGGTGCCGCGGGCGCGACGGTCTACGTCACCGGGCGGACGACACGCGCGCATCAGTCCGAATACGCCCGCCCAGAAACCATCGAGGAAACGGCGGAGCTTGTTTCAGCGCAGGGCGGCCATGGCATCGCTGTGCAAGTCGACCATCTGGTTTCCGAAGACGTGCGCAAGCTGGTCGACCGGATACGTGCCGAGCAGGGCCGCCTCGATGTGCTGGTCAACGACATTTGGGGCGGCGAGAAACTGTTCGAATGGAACAAGCCGGTCTGGGAACATGATCTCAGGAATGGTTTGCGCATGTTGCGGCTGGGCATCGACACGCATCTGATCACCGCGCATTACGCGCTGCCGCTTCTGATCGAGCGCCCGGGCGGCCTGCTGGTCGAAGTCACCGACGGCACCGCGGAGTATAATGCCGAGCATTATCGGCTCTCGCCGTTCTATGACCTCGCCAAAGTGTCGGTGACCCGTATGGCCTGGGCCCATGCCAAGGACCTCGCCCCGCACGGCGCCACCTCGATTTCGCTGACACCCGGCTGGCTGCGTTCGGAAATGATGTTGGAAGCTTTCGGGGTGACCGAGGACAGCTGGCGTGATGCGACAGCAAAAGTGCCGCATTTCGTCATTTCCGAGACCCCGCGCTTTATCGGGCGCGCAGTGGCGGCGCTTGCGGCGGACCCGGACCGTTCGCGCTGGAACGGACAGTCGCTGTCGAGTGGCGGGCTGGCGCAGGTCTACGGCTTTACCGATCTCGACGGCTCGCGGCCTGACGCGTGGCGCTACGTTCCCGAGGTTCAGGACGCCGGCAAACCAGCAGATGCGACCGGCTATCGCTAGAGCTATCGACGTCAGTGTGCTGGGCTGTTCGGGCGACAATAAAAAAGTAGACTGTGCCATGCAATCAGCCCGCGACCGCCTCGAAGCCGTCCTTTCGCGTCTCGCCGTCCGCGCCGATCATGAAAGCGTATTCGTAAAACTCTATCCGGAAGCCGCACGAGCAGCAGCCGACGCCGCCGATGCCAGGCGCAGAGCCGGCGTGACGCTCGGGCCGCTCGACGGAACAATTCTGTCGATCAAGGACCTTTTCGATGTCGCAGGCGAGCCGACCACGGCCGGTTCGTTGTTGCTCAGCACCGCGGCGCCGGCGCTGCGGGATGCCGTCATCGTGCGGCGGCTGCGGCAAGCGGGCGCGGTGATCTTCGGCAAGACCAACATGACCGAATTCGCCTTCACCGCAATCGGCGTCAACCCGCATTACGGCACGCCCGGCAATGCGACCGACGCCGGCCGGATCGCGGGTGGCTCATCCTCCGGCGCCGGTGTTTCCATTGCCGAAGGCACGAGCGAGATCTCGATCGGTTCCGACACCGGCGGCTCGGTGCGTATTCCGGCGGCGCTGAACGGTGTCGTCGGCTTCAAGCCGACGGCGCGGCGGGTACCGCGCGATGGCGTCTTCCCGCTGTCCGACACGCTCGACTCCATCGGCCCGCTTGCGCGCACCGTCGCCGAATGTGCGGCAGCCGATGCGGTGATCGCCGGCGAGCAGCCTGTGGCTCTGGTTCCGCTTCCGTTTGCCGGACTGCGCATCGGCGTTCCCCACGGCGTGCTCTTCGAGGATACCGAAAAAGAGGTCGCGGCGGCGTTCGAGCGATGTGCTCGCAAGCTGGAACTCGCCGGTGCACGCCTCGCCGATCTGTCCATCGATGGCCTCCTTGCCGATTTGCGCGCGGCAACCAGGCGGGCCTCGATCGCGGCAATGGAGGGCGCCGCGGTCCATGCAGATTGGCTGGCAGAAGGTGCGGCGACGCCGGTCGATCCGCGGGTGAGCGAGCCGTTGTCGCGCGCCGCCGCCGTTCCGGCCACGGCCTATATAAGGGCAATCCGCCGCCGCACGGCGCTTGTCGCCGCCATGGACGAGCGGCTGGCGTCTGTCGATGCGCTGGCCCTGCCGACCACGCCGGTCACCGCACCGACCATCGGGTCGATGACCAGCGACGAAGCCCTGTGTGAGCGTACGGAAGGCCTTCTGCTGCGCAACACGCAGGTCGCCAACCAGTTCGACCTCTGCGCGATCTCGCTGCCGATGCCGGGAATGGTGCGCCCGGCCGGGCTGATGCTGGTGGCGCGCCACGGCCACGACCACCGTCTGCTGCGCATTGCGGCGGAAGTCGAGGCACTGCTTGGCCGTTGAAGATGTGAAAACGTTATTGCGACGAACAGTGGCCGCGTTCGCTGTCCCTGGACGCGCGTTCGATACCGGTCGCGACCAGCCATGGCAGTTTGTATTGCTTGCCGTTGAGGGTCTGGGTTCGGTTCTCGATTGAGCCAACAACGACGACCTTGCCGGCGTAGAGATTGTCCGAAAGATCGAGCGCCTTGTCCTGCTGCGGCAATTCCTCGATGTCGATCGACACGCCCTTGATGATCTTGCCCGTGGCAAGATCGAGCGCGCTGTTCGACGGACAGGGCGCCATCACGCACCGCAGGCCGTTGTCGCAATAGACATAACTGCTGTCGGCCGCAGCGACCGAGGGCAGGGCGCAGATCGAAACGATCGCAACAAGCAGCGGCGCGCGGCGAAAAACGAGCATGGGGTGCAGCGTCGTGCAGGAATTGGGCGAAACGGCGGTAGCGCTTACGCGTCGGCCGGGAACCGCCGCCGGTAGTGCTCGACCACTTCGGGATTGCGCAGGTTGACCGGCAATTTGTTGGCCAGCACCAGCAAGGTTTCATCAGCCGAACCGACGCCCATGCGCATCATCGACTGCTCGGTGATGCCGGCCATATGCGGCGTGACAATGACATTGTCGAAGCCGAAATAGGGGTGATTGGGCGGTAACGGCTGCGTCGCAAAGACATCGAGCGCGGCACCGCCGATACGGTCATTCTGCAGCGCTTCGATCAGCGCCTCGTCGTCGATCACCGGCCCGCGCGAAATATTGATCAGCAGCGCGTGCGGCTTCATTCGGCCGATGCGCCCGCGGTTGATCAGCCCGCGCGTCTCCGCTGTCAGCGGGCAGCACAGAACGATGATGTCGCTCTGCTCGACCAGCGCATCGATCGACAGGAACCCGACCCTGTCCGGCGCCGGCCTCCTGCTGCGTGTCGTCGCCACCACGTTCAGGTCGAAACCATGCGACGCGATGTGGCCGACTGCCTGTCCGATGGCGCCGAAGCCGACAATGCCGATCGTCTTGCCGGCGAGCTCGCTGGCGAGAATGGTGTGGTCGCGGCCGGCCAGCCAGCCCTTCGCCCGCAAGTCGCGGTCGACCATGCGGAACCGCCGCAGCAGCGCCAGCGCCGCGAACATCACGTATTCGGCGACCGAGCGCGCATTGACCGCCGGCACGTTTGCCACCAGCACGCCGGCTGCCGTGGCCGCTTCCATGGGAACCATGTCGAGCCCGGCGCCGTGGCGAATTGCGGCCCGAAGCTTCGTCGCCCCCTCGAACAGCGCTGATGGCAGTGGCGCGCGAACGATGATGATATCGGCGTCCCTCGCCTCAGTGGCCAGCGTGTCGGCATCGAGGGCGGAGGCGACGACGAGTTCGCCGGCGCCGGTCAGCGTGGCGGAGGCGCGCGGGTGCAGCGTGTGTGTCGTCAGGATTTTAGGCATGTCAGACCGGTTCGAGCGCTGGGCTGTGAGGTTCTGCCCCACCACCCTCGATCAGGCCTTTCCAATAGCTTTCCGCGCCTTGCAGATGGGCGCTCATCAGCGCCTGGGCGAGGTTGCCGTCGCGGCGCAGCAGCGCCTCGTAGATCTGGATGTGCTCGGCATGCGAGCGCATGCTGCGTTCGGGATCGTTGAAGTAGATCGGCAGGCGTTGCTCGCCCATCAAGTAATAGAGGCTGCATATGTTGTGAAAAACGCTGTTCTTGGTTGCCCGCACGATCTCAAGGTGAAATTCGCGGTCCTCCTTGGCGAGGCCCTCGCCCGCCGCAATACGGTCTTCCGAAGCCTTCAGGATTTCGCGCAGCCGCTCGAAATTTTCCTCGGTGGCGCGCGAGCAGGCAAGCTCGGCAGCCTTGATCTCGTGAATCTTGCGCAACTCGACGGTCTCGTAGATCTGGATCGGATCGAGCGGCAGGCCGGCCTTGGCAAAAAGCGCCATCGCCTCGACGCTGGCCTGCTTGGTGTCGATGTAGATGCCGGACTTGGCTCGGCGCTCGACGATGCGCATGGCTTCGAGGATGGCCAGCGCCTCGCGGATCTGGCCGCGGCTGACGGCGAAATGCTCCGCCAGTTCACGCTCCGACGGCGTTCGGCCGGTCGCCTTGTCGGAGTGGGAGAACAGATAGGCGGCGAGTTCCGCGAGAAGGTTCTTTTCTTTCATGATCAGCCGCGTAGCGCGTGCGCCTCCAGGAACCGTTCCGAAAGGGTGAATCCCAGTCCAGGCTTCTCGGGGATCGCTATCATACCGTCCTTTGCTTCGACAGTCTCCTCGATCAGATCGTGGATCATCGGATTGGCGCCGAGCGAATATTCGACGGTAAAGCTAGCCGGTGAAGCAGCGCAGACATGCAGCCCGGCAAAGAAGCAAGGCGCGCCGGCCCACAGATGCGGCGCGAAGCGCAGATTGAAGGCGCTGGCGATGGTGCCGATCTTCATCGCCTCGCTGATGCCGCCGCAGAAGGCGGGGTCTGGCTGGAAGATGTCGGCAGCCTTGAGCGTGGCGAGGTCGCGGAAGGCATAGCGCGTCGCTTCGCTTTCGCCGGTGGCGATCGGGATGGAGCCGGACGCCCGCACTTCGGCCATGCCGGATTTGTCGTCGGCGATGACCGGCTCCTCGAACCAGGCCAGATCGAGATCGCCGGCGAGATGAATGAAGCGCTTGGCTTCCGCCACCGTATAGGTGCCGTGCGCATCGACCATCAGGTCGACTTCGGGGCCGAGCGCCTGTCTTGCGGCGCGGACGCGGGCGGCGGAATTGTGCGGAGCGCCGTCCATCGCGCCGATCCGCATCTTCAGCGCCTTGAAGCCGCCCCTGGCGATATAGGATTTCAACTGCTCGCCGATCGCCTCGGTGGAGGCCCAGCCGCCGGAAGCATAGGCCGGCATGCGGTCAAGCTTGCGGCCGCCGAGCAACCGCCAGACCGGAAGCCCCAACGACTTGCCCAGAATATCCCACAACGCGATATCGACGGCGCTGATTGCGGCGACGCTGATGCCGCGCCGCGCCAATTGCGGCATGGCGTGGCCGTTTTGCGCGGCGCTGTCGTAGCGCACGCCATTGTAGAGCATCTCCCAGATCACCCCGATGTCGGCCGGATCGCAGCCGATCAGCTGCGGGCCGACCTCGTGGTTCAGCATGTGGACGAGGGCGCCATAGCTGCCGGTGCTGCCGGCGGCATTCTTGCCTTCGCCCCAGCCGACCAGCCCATCGGCGGTCTCGATACGCAGGATTGCGGCGTCGAACGTCGTCACCTGACCGAAGTCGCTGCGGTGCTGCCGCGCGGCTTCGATCGGTATGCGGACCCACCAGGCTTGGACCGTCTTGATGCGCATGTTCTTCCTCTGCCTTGCCGCCGTTAGGGGCCGCCGTCGGAAAGGCTCGTTTCCAGAGATCGATTACTTGATCAGCGGCAGCAGCGTTTCGGCGGTGATGCGCATCTGGTCGGTATAGAATTTTTCCGTGAGCACGCTGGAACCGTGGTCCTGGATGAATTTGAGCTGCTCCGGCGAGATGTCGACCGGGTTGCGTTCGACCATGTCGGGATAGGGAGCAGCCGGCGTGCGGTCGACAGGGGCGACGAACTCGTTGGTCAACGCGCCGTCGTAACCGACTTCTTTCAGGGTGCCGACGACCTTCGGCCAGTCGATCTGTCCGAGACCGGCGGCGAAGCGGTTGTTGTCAGCGACGTGGAAATCGAACAGGCGGTTTCCGACCTGCCGGATGGCATCGTAGACGTTAAACTCCTCCATATGGAGGTGATAGGCGTCAAGGCAGACACCGCATTCGGGGCTGACCGCATCGGCCAGCGCCAGCGCCTGGGCGCCGCGGTTGAACAGGTAGGTCTCGAAGCGGTTGAGCGGCTCGACCGCGATCTTGACGCCCACTTTCCTGGCATGGGTAAAGCATTCCCTGGTGGCGTCGACCACCCAATTCCATTCTTCTTCCTCGGTGCCGTCCGGCACCACCTTGCCGACGGTGGCGGGAACGAGCGTGATGATCTCGCCGTCGAGTTCGCTGACCATCGTCAGCACCTCTTTGACATACTGCACCGAGCGCTCGCGTTGGCCCTGGTCCCTGGCGGCGAGATTGCGCTCGCCCAGCATCAGCGTCACCGCCCCCCAGCAGCGAATGCCGTGCTCTTTCAAGAGCGCGCGCGTCTCGTTGGTCTTGTATTGCGCGGGCTCGCCGGAAATCTCGATCGACTCATAGCCGAATTTCTTGATGCGCTTGAGCGTCGTTTCCAGCGGTTCCGCCCGCATCCAGTTGTGCGTCGAAAGATGCATAGTCTGTCCTTCCCAGAATTCGCCTGTAACAATTCGCCTGCGACGCACCCCAGATTGCGTTGCATGATTCCTCCCCAAGGCGCTCCAGCATTCGTCGTAACTGGTTCGACCAATTGGGCGTGAAAAGAGGTCTACAGCAATTTCATCTGGACGGCAAGAAATCCTGCAAGGCAGCCCAGGCCCATGATTATTTCTTTGATTAAACTGGTATATTTGCCCGCTGACCGGCAATTTGCGCAGCGCCGGTTGTGCGCGGCAGCGCTTGACCAAATGAGCATATTTGGTAATACCAGAATGGCGGTGCGCACTAGCGCCTGTCGAGAAAAGACCAAAGAGGCTGGCCCTGCTTTCAATCGGCGCTATGCTTGGTCGTGGATAATGAGGGAGGATGCCGATGCCGTCGACAATGAAAGGTCCTGGGCTGTTTCTGGCGCAGTTCGCGGGCGATGCCGCACCGTTCAATTCGCTGCCGTCGATCACCAGATGGGCGGCCGGGCTGGGCTACAAGGGCGTGCAGATCCCGACCTGGGACAGCCGGCTGTTCGACCTGGAGAAAGCGGCGTCTTCCCAAGCCTATTGCGACGAGGTGAAGGGCATCTGCAGCGATGCCGGCGTCGAGATCACCGAGCTGTCGACGCATTTGCAGGGGCAGTTGGTGGCGGTGCATCCGGCCTACGACGCGCAGTTCGACGGCTTCGCACCGCCTGCGGTGCACAACAATCCGAAGGCCAGACAGCAATGGGCGGTCGAGCAGATGAAGTTCGGCGCCAAGGCTTCGAAGAACCTCGGGCTCAAGGCGTCAGTGTCGTTTTGTGGAGCGTTGGCTTTTCCCTACCTTTATCCGTGGCCGCAACGGCCGGCGGGATTGATCGCGGAAGCGTTTTCCGAACTGGGAAAGCGCTGGAAACCGATCCTCGACGTCTATGAGGACAATGGCGTCGATGTTGGCTACGAGATCCATCCGGGCGAGGACGTCTTCGACGGTGCGACATTCGAGATGTTCCTTGACGCGGTCGGCGGCCACAAGCGCTGCAACATCAATTACGACCCGTCGCATTTCCTGCTGCAGCAACTCGACTATCTCCAATTCATCGACATCTATCACGAGCGAATCAAGGCCTTCCACGCCAAGGATGCCGAGTTCAATCCGACCGGCCGGCAAGGCGTCTATTCCGGTTATCAGAGCTGGACGAACCGGGCCGGGCGTTTCCGCTCGCTCGGCGATGGCCAGGTGGACTTCGGCGGCATCTTCTCCAAGCTCGCCCAGTATGACTACGATTCATGGGCGGTTCTGGAATGGGAGTGCTGCCTGAAGCACCCCGAGGATGGCGCGGCCGAAGGCGCGCCCTTCATCCAGCATCACATCATCAGGGTGACGGAAAAGGCATTCGACGATTTCGCCGGCGGCGCGACCGATAAAAAGGTGCTGCGCGCCATGATGGGAATCTAGCACTCTTTTTTCCCTCCCCCTCGAGGGGAGGGTGGCCCGAAGGGCCGGGTGGGGTCGGTTCATGCCGCGCTCCACGCCCGGCGACCCCACCCCGACGCTACGCGTCGACCCTCCCCGCAAGGGGGAGGGCAAGGAACAACGAGGGAGAAAGATCATGGTCGGCGCATCGAAGTCGGAAACGGGAGGCGGCCCGATCCGCTACGGCATGGTCGGCGGCGGGCAAGGCGCCTTCATCGGTGCGGTGCATCGGATCGCGGCGCGCATGGACAATGAGTTCGTGCTGGTCGCCGGTGCCCTGTCATCCGACCCGGCGCGTGCCAAGGCCTCGGCCGAGGAGCTTGGGCTCGATCCGGCGCGCAGCTACGGCTCGTTCGCCGAGATGGCCAAGGCCGAGGCCAAGCGGTCGGACGGCATCGAGGCGGTGGCCATCGTCACGCCAAACAATGTGCATGTGCCGGCGGCGAAGGCGTTTCTCGAAGCCGGCATCCACGTCATTTGCGACAAGCCGCTGGCGACGACATTGGCGGAAGCGAAGAAGCTGGCGGCACTGGTCGAAAAGACCGGCAAGGTCTTTGTCCTCACCCACAACTACACCGCCTATCCGATGGTGCGGCAGGCGCGCGAGATGGTAGCCAAGGGGCAGCTTGGCGACATCCGCATCGTGCAGTCGGAATATCCGCAGGACTGGCTGACCGAGGACCTTGCCGCCACCGGCCAGAAGCAGGCAGCGTGGCGCTCGGATCCCAAACAGGCCGGCGCGGGCGGGGCGCTGGGCGACATCGGCACGCATGCCTACAATCTGGCACGCTTCGTCTGCGGGCTCGAGCTCGATGCGCTTTCCGCCGATCTCGACGCCTTCGTGCCGGGGCGGCAACTCGACGACAATGTCAATGTGATGCTGCGCTTCAAGCCGGTCGGCAAGTCGCACCCAGCCAAGGGCATGTTGTGGGCGAGCCAGGTGGCGCCCGGCCACGAGAACGGGCTGAAGCTGCGCATCTACGGCTCGAAGGGTGGGCTTGAATGGGTGCAGGCCGACCCGAACTACCTCTGGTACACGCCGTTCGGCCAGCCGAAGCAGTTGATCACTCGAAATGGCGCCGGCGCGCTGCCCGTCGCCGGGCGCGTCAGCCGCGTTCCGTCAGGCCATCCGGAAGGCTATCTCGAAGGCTTCGCCAACATCTACCAGGAGGCGGCCCGCGCCATCCGCGCGGCGCGCCGGAAGGGTGGCAAGCCGGCTAAGGACGTTATCTTCCCGACCATCCAGGACGGTGTCGAAGGCATGGCCTTCATCGAGGCCTGCGTGAAGTCGTCGAAGAAGAACGCAGCCTGGACGAAGCTCTAGAAAACACCGGAAATCATGAGGAGGGGGCGTCGATGAAAATCGGCATGTGCATGTTTTTGTGGACGACGGCCGTGTCGAAGAAACACGAGCCGCTGCTCAGGGATATCAAGGCGACAGGCTTCGACGGCGTGGAAATTCCGATCTTTGCCGGCACGCCGGACGACTACAAAAAGCTCAGCGCGCTGCTCGACCGCATCGGGCTGGAGCGCACCGCCGTTTCGGCGATGGGCGATCCGGCGATGAATTTGATCTCGGCCGATGCCTCAACGCGCAAGGCCGGCATCGACTATATGAAATGGGCGATCGACTGCACACATGCGCTTGGCGCCAGAACGCTGAGCGGCCCGCTGCATTCGACGCTCGGCGCCTTTTCCGGCAGTGGGCCGACAGCGGCGGAGAAAAAGCGCTCCGTCGCCTCGCAACGCGCCATCGGCGACCATGCCGGCAACAAAAACGTCACCATCGGGCTGGAGGCGCTCAACCGCTTCGAGTGCTATCTGCTCAACACGATGGACCATCTGTCGGAGCATGTCGACGCAATCGACCGGCCGCACATCAAGGCGATGTACGACACTTTCCACGCCAATATCGAAGAGACGGACGCGATCGGCGCCTATACGCGCAACCGCAAAAATGTCGTCCATATCCATATTTCGGAGAATGATCGCGGCGTGCCGGGGCGCGGCCATATTCCGTGGCAAGAGACGTTTTCGGCCATCCGCAAGAGCGGCTATGACGACTGGCTGACGATCGAGGCCTTCGGCCGCTCGCTGAAAGATTTGGCGGCGGCTACCAAGGTCTGGCGCGATTTTTCGGAAAGCCCGGAAGCCGTCTACCGCGACGGCTACAAGCACATCAAGAGCGGCTGGAAAAAGGCTGGTCCCTAGACGCAGCCTTCCTCTCAGGCGATCTGAACTGCCGGCGGCCGGGCGGAAACGCGCCGCTCATCATTGCTGTTTGCGACAGTCCCCATCAGCTTGCGGCGGAGATAGCTGGAGATGCTGTCGAAGATGAAAACGACAAGCAGAATCAGCAGAACCATGTAGAAAACATTGGCCCAGTTGGTGTTGGTGCGCATGGCCTCCCACAATTTCAGGCCGATGCCGCCGGCGCCGACAGCGCCTATGATCGTCGCTGACCGGGTATTCGATTCCCAGAAATAGAGGGATTGGCTGAGGAATACCGGCAGAACCTGGGGCAGCACGCCGTAGCGCTGCACCATTGCCGGCGTGGCGCCGACCGAGCGGATGCCCTCGCGCTGCTTGTCGTCGATGTTCTCCAGCGCCTCGGAATAAAGTTTGCCCAGGGTTCCGGTGTCGGTGAAGAAGATAGCCGACATGCCGGCCAGCGGCCCAGGACCAAAGCCGCGCGTAAAAAACAGCGCCCAGATCAGCATGTCGACCGAGCGCAGGAAATCGAAGAAGCGCTTTGTCACCTGGTTGGCTATGCGGCTCGGCGTGACGTTGCGCGCAGCCAGGAATGCGAGCGGAAAGGCGACGATCGTGGCCAGCACGGTGCCGACAAAAGCCATGACGATGGTCTGCAAGAGTTTCAGCCAGACGTCGCAGTGCTGCCACTCGGCGTTGTTCAAAATGTTGTCCCAGGCGAGCGCTGCGTTTGACCGCGACGGGTCGATGCGAGCCCCGGCGACGATCAGTGAAGCGACCTCGCTGAACGGCTTTCCCCAGAATGGCGAGTTGGTGTCGAACACGAAATTGGCCCAGCCGAAGAAACGTCGCCAGGCGACCACCTCGTCGTTCTGCACCTCAGCGCGGCCGAGAAATCCGAACGAGACATAGGCTGTCGAGCCTGGCCTGCGTTGCTCGATCCAGTCAGGCAGCGGTGTGCGCGGTGTCACAGAACTGCCCTTGGCGATATCGAAGACGACGCTTTCGGCGCCGCGCGTCACGGTGACCAGGTTTGGCGTGACGGCGATCCGGCCATTGGCAAGGGTGACGGTCGCCGCCACGACGGCGTTTTCGCGCATCGTTTCAGGCACCGCAGGAGCGGATTGGCCCGACGGCGCGGCTGGGTTCTCGGCGGTTGGCGCGCCAGGCGCCATGAACGAATCCTGCGACGACTTGTTGGTCGCGATCGCCGGTGCCGGCGCTGCCTCCGCCTGCCGGTCGATGACGGCCATCTGCTTGGCGACCCAGTCGGGATCTGGATTGGATCCCAGCTTGGAGAAGCGGGAGTAGTCGATTGTCAGATGATTGTCCTCGAATTCTATGTCGGGCCGGATTTCGTAAGACACCCAGTCAGCGAGATAAGCGCCGGCAAGGTTCCAGTTCGCCTTTTCGAGAACGGCGGCGACCGAGAAGAACCACGAACAATAGAAGGTGTAGAGAATGCAAAGAAGGATGCCGATCGGGGTGGCATAGCGCTTCCACAGCGAGCGCCGGAACGCGTCCGGATGGCGAGTGGCGATGTCGTTGATGGCATCCGCATTCATTGCACTACTCTCCGCGCCCGTATGCGAACGCCTGGCGGCCGACAAGACGATGTCTCAGCCATGCCGAAAGCTGGTCGACGGCGACGATCGTGCAGAACAGCAGGAAGACGATGGCGATGGTCTTGGCCTCATGGCCTCGGCCGATCGAAAGACGCAGGGATTCGCCGATGCCGCCGGCGCCGACGGCGCCGAGAATGGTCGAAGCGCGCACATTGATCTCGAAGCGAAGCAGGAAATAGCTGATGAAGTTGGGCAGAACCTGGGGCACGATGCCGAACCACACCCGCTCGACCCAGTTGGCGCCCACGGCGCGCAAGCCTTCTTCAGGCTTCATGTCGGCATTTTCGACGACTTCGAAGAACATTTTTCCGAGCGCGCCGACGGTATGGATGCTGACCGCAATGATCGCAGGAATCGGCCCTAACGAGAAAATCGCCAGGAAAAAGCCGGCAATGACAATTTCCGGAAAGGCGCGGACGATTTCAAGGAAGCGGCGCGTGAAGAAACGGAGCCAGCGGCTGGCCGTGATATTGCCTGCAGCGAAGAAGCAGAGCAGGAAGCCGAATGTGGCGCCCACCAGCGTCGAAAACAGGGCGATGTTCAGCGTCTCGACCATCCGGTGGAAATACTCCGGAATGTAGATGCTCTGGGTGAGGTAGACCCGGCCCTCCGGGTAGTCGAACTTGAGGCTGCCGTCGTCATAGGGGGACGGCAGGTCGAACAGCGCGCGCGCCGGGTCGAACCAGTCGCGCGGCTTCAACTCGGCGAAAAAGTCGGCGACGTAGGGAAGGCGGTCGAAGAACTTTCCGGCGTTGGTTTCGTTGGCGAACCAGAGCGAGCCAGACAGTGCAAGAAACAGGAAAACCAGGCCGCCGATCGTGTAAAGGCGCCGGCGGGCGGCAAGGTCGCGCCAGTGCCGCTCGACGGTGGCTGCCTCGGGTGAAAGCGCGGGCGCGCGGTAAATTTCGGTCGCACTCATCGATGGATCCCGGCCCCTGATGCGGCAACGCCGCCGGCGGCACATGGCCCCGGCGGCGTTGTGGCAGTTTGCCTTACGAGCCGATCTTCGCCTTACGGGCGTCGATGATCGGCTGGTAGAATTCCGGGGTAACCGGCGAATAGCCCTTGTAATCGCCGCCTTGAATTGCCGAGAAACAGGCCGGATCGGTTTCCGGGAGCTTGGTCAGGAAATCGGTGATCTTCTGCCTGGCGCCGACGTCGATCGACGTACGCACGACCAGCGGGCCGTTCGGGATCAGCGGCGACTGCCACAATTCGACGAGGTCATCCATCTTGAGGACGCCCTTGTCGACCATCTTGCGCAGATTGCCCGAGCTGTAGCCGTCGTTGAAGTCGCCGACGCCGGAGGCCCAGGTGGTGCCGGCATCGAAGGTGCCCTTGAGGACTTCAAGGACAAGCTGTTCATGGCCGCCGCCGAAACCGGTCGACGCGAAGTAGCTCTTCACATCCATGCCGATGTCCTTGGGCAGTGACGTGACCGGGATCAGGTAACCAGAAGTCGAATCGGGATCGGCGAAACCGAGTTTCTTACCCTTCATGTCGGCGAGCGTCTTGATGCCGGAATCAGCACGCGCGACCATGACCGCACGGTAGCCGGTCGAGCCGTCGGTCTGGATCGTCGTCAGGATCGGTTGAACCGCGTCCTTGTTTTCGAGATAGACCTTGGCGTAGGCGGAAGCGCCGAGCTCGGCAAAGTCGAGCGTGCCGCCGAGCAGGCCCTGGATGACGCCGTCGTAGTCAGCGGCCGGGAACAGCGAAACTTTTTCGACGCCGAGGACTTGCTTGATGTGGTCGGCGAAGCACTGGTAGTTGCGCAGGCGGTCGGCTTCGTTCTCGCCGCCCAAAATGCCGACGCGGAATTCCTTCAGATCCTGTGCCTGAACCGTGCCCACCGCCATGGCGAGGATGGAAACGGCACCGAAAAGTATTTTTCTAAACATTTCGCGTCTCTCCTGTTGGTTCCGGCATCGCGCCGGCAGCGTTCGAATTTTGACGGCGCTTTTTTATGCCCGGCCTTGATGCGGACTGGCGGTCCATGCGCTCTTTCGTCGTCTGCTTTCGTATACTCGTATACTGGTATCCACTTGCCGGATCGTGGACCTAGTAGCCGGGAAATGCGGGCTCGAGCGGTCCGGCGGATGCGACGATTTTTTGCTTGATGGTGACGCTGGTCGAGGTGATCGCCTCGGAGATTTCGCCGCCATTGCTGTCGGCGCCATAGACCATGCGCACGGCCTCCCGATTGAGCTCTTCGGGCGGGCCGTCGAACACCACCTTGCCGGCGGCCATGCCGATGATGCGGTTGCAATAAGTGCGCGCTGTATCCAGCGTGTGCAGATTGGTGACCACGGTGAGGCCCTCGCGCAGATTGATGTCCTGCAGCGAATCCATCACCACCTTGGCGTTGAGCGGGTCGAGCGAGGCGATCGGCTCGTCGGCGAGGATGACTTTCGGCTGCTGCATCATGGCGCGGGCAATCGCGACGCGCTGCTGCTGGCCGCCGGACAAGGTGCCGGCCGGCTGAAGCGCCGTGCCGGCGATGTCGAGGCGTTCGAGCGCGGCGATTGCCTCGGCCCGTTCCTCGCGGGAGAAGACACCGAGCAGATTGACAAGGGTCGAGCGGTGATTGAGCCGCCCGAGCAGCACATTGGTCAAAACGTCAAGGCGCGGCACCAGGTTGAATTGCTGAAAGATCATGGCGCAATCGCGCTGCCAGCGCCTGAGCAGCGAACCGCGCAGGCTGGAGACTTCCGCGCCGTCAAAGAAAATCGACCCTTGGCTCGGATCGATGAGGCGGTTGATCATGCGCAAAAGCGTCGACTTGCCGGCGCCCGAGCGGCCGATGATGCCGACCATTTGGCCTTGAGGGATCGAGATATCGACGTTGCTGACGGCGGTGTTCCTGCCAAACCGGCGGGTGACGCCGCGGATCTCGAGCGTGGCTGAGGTTGCTGACATGGGCAGTTCCAGTCCAGTCGCGTTTCGAAGGTCTGTTAACCTTGGCTAGCGCAGCCGCGTGAAACCGCGGTGTCGGATTGATGTCAGTTTTGTTACCGTCCACAGCCTGAAGGGGCGAGCCGGCGGCCGCAGTTCGATCAAGTGAATGGTGAATGGTGAATGGTGACAAGAACGGCTTCCCTGCCGCCACTAAGTATTGACCATTCACTAGTCGCCGTATTTTTCAAGAAATGCTTCCGCCGAAAGCGCGCGAAAATCGTCGAGTGCGGCGCGCAGGCGCGCATGGTCCCAATCCCACCAGGCAAGTGCCTGATAGCGTTCCGCAGTGCGGCGGTCGAAGCGTTCGCGGATCGGTTTGGCGGGCACGCCGCCGACAATGGTGTAGGGCGCGACGTCCTTCGACACCACGGCGCCGGCGCCGACCGCTGCGCCATCGCCGACGCTGACGCCGGGCAGGATGGTCGAGCTGTGGCCAAGCCAGGTGTCGTGGCCGATGGTGACCCGCCTGGCGCGGCGCTGCGCGAAAAATTCGCTCTCGTGCTCGGCGTCGTCCCAATAGTCAGAGGCGCGATAGGTGAAATGGTGCAGCGTCGGCCGCCAGGTCGGGTGATTGGTGGCGTTGATGCGCACGCTAGCGGCGATGTTGGCGAATTTGCCGATCGTGGCGCACCAGGCGCTGCAGTCCTGCATCACGTAGGAATAGTCGCCAAGCGTACTTTCCGAAAGCCGGCAGCGTTCGGCGATCTCGGTCCAGCGGCCGAGCGTCGAGTTGTCGACTTCCGCAGTCTCGTGGACAAGCGGCGTTTCCGACAGTTTTCGGGTCATGCGGCGATTTTCCCGGCGGCAAAAGCGGTCACGTCGATGACGCGGTCGGCCATTGCCTCGCGCACGTCGTGATCGTGGAAGATGCCAAGCAGGGCAACGCCGGCCGCCTTCTTGGCCGCGATCAGCGCAATCACCACGTCGCGGTTGCTGGCGTCGAGCGAGGCCGTCGGTTCGTCGAGCAGCAGGATCGGGTGCTCGGTGATGAAGCCGCGCGCGATGTTGACGCGCTGCTGCTCGCCGCCGGAAAAGGTCGCCGGCGGCAGCATCCAGAGCTTTTCCGGCAGGTTGAGCTGCGCCAGCAAGGCGCGCGCCTTGTTTCGCGCAACCTCACGGTCCTCGCCGCGCTCGACCAGCGGTTCGGCGACGACATCCAGCGCCGAGACGCGCGGCACTGTTCGCAGGAACTGGCTGACATAGCCGATCGTGAGCCGGCGCACGGCAAGCACGGTGCGTGGGCTGGCCGTCGCCAGATCGATGAGCCCGTCCTCGTGGTGGACGATGATCTGGCCTGCATCGACGGCATAGTTGCCGTAGAGCATCTTCAGGATCGAGCTCTTGCCGGCGCCGGAGGGGCCGCCGAGCACGGCGCATTCGCCGCTCCTGATCGAGAACGACACGCCGGCGACGACCGGCAGTTTGATGCCGTCACGCAGATGCATGGTGAAGCTCTTGGCGACATCGGAGACGACGAGCGGGGTTGCCATGATCACACCTGCAGAATGGAAGAAACGAGAAGCTGGGTGTAGGGCGCGCGGGGATCGTCAAGCACGCGGTCGGTGAGGCCGCTTTCGACGACGCGGCCGTCCTTCATCACCATCATGCGTTGCGACAGCAGACGCGCCACCGCAAGGTCGTGGGTGACGACGATCGCCGCCAGGCCGAGATCGGTGACCAGGCCGCGCAACAGGTCGAGCAGGCGCGCCTGCACCGAGACGTCGAGGCCGCCGGTCGGCTCGTCCATGAACACCAGCCGCGGCCCGGTGACGAGGTTGCGGGCGATCTGCAGGCGCTGGCGCATGCCGCCGGAAAAGGCGCGCGGTTCGTCGTCGATACGGTCCTCGTCGATCTCCACGCGCGACAGCCAGTCGACGGCGGTGGCGCGGATATTCCCATAGTGGCGGTCGCCGACCGCCATCAGCCGCTCGCCGACATTGGCGCCGGCCGACACCGTCATGCGCAGCCCGTCGGCGGGGTTCTGATGGACAAAACCCCAGTCGGTGCGCATCAGGAACCGTCGCTCGGCCTCGCTCATGCGGTAAAGCTCGCGGAACTGGCCGTCGCGCATGCGGTAGCTGGCGGTGCCGGAGCTCGGCAGCAATCTGGTCGACAGGCAGTTGAGCAGCGTCGTCTTGCCGGATCCGGATTCGCCGACCACTGCCAGCACCTCGCCCGGCCACAGATCAAAGCTGACGTTCTCGCAACCAATGCGCGAGCCGTAGAACTTGGACAGCGCGGAAACGCGCAGCAGCGGTTCGTCGGTCATTGCGCCGGCTCCATCGTCTCGGGCGCAAGGTGGCCGCGATGGCCTTGCTCGCGCCGCTTCTCGCAATGGTCGGTATCGGAGCAGACGAACATGTGGCCGCCATGGTCGTCGAGGATGACCTCGTCGAGATAGACGTTTTCGGCCGCGCACAGTGCGCAGGGCTGGTCGAAGATCTGCACCTCGAACGGATGGTCCTCGAAGTCGAGGCTGACTACGTCGGTGAAAGGCGGCAGCGCATAGATGCGCTTTTCGCGGCCGGCACCAAACAGTTGCAGAGCCGGCGAACGGTGCATTTTCGGGTTATCGAACTTCGGCGTCGGCGACGGGTCCATCACATAGCGACCCTCGACCTTGACCGGATAGGCGTAGGTGGTGGCGATGCGACCATGTCTGGCGATGTCTTCGTAGAGTTTTACATGCATGAGGCCGTATTCCTCCAGCGCATGCATTTTCCGCGTTTCCGTCTCGCGCGGCTCGAGGAAGCGCAGCGGCTCGGGAATCGGCACCTGATAGACCAGCACCTGGCCTGCGGTCAGCGGGTGCTCGGGGATGCGGTGGCGGGTCTGGATGATGGTCGCCTTCGCCGTGTCGGTGGTGACGGCGACATTTGCGACTTTCTTGAAGAAGGCGCGGATCGAGACCGCATTGGTGGTATCGTCGGCGCCCTGGTCGATGACCTTCAGCACATCGTCCGGGCCGATAATCGAAGCGGTAACCTGGACGCCGCCGGTGCCCCAGCCATAGGGCATCGGCATTTCGCGTGAGGCGAACGGCACCTGGTAGCCGGGAATGGCGATACCCTTGAGGATCGCGCGGCGGATCATCCGCTTGGTCTGCTCGTCGAGATAGGCGAAGTTGTAGGTTGCGATATCGGTCGGTTGTGCGGTCATTCCGCGGCCTCCCTTTTTTCTTCGACCTTGCCGGCATTCTCGCGGGCGTCGTGCTCGGCGCGCATGCGGCGCACCAGGTCGAGCTCGGCCTGGAAGTCGACATAATGCGGCAGCTTCAGATGCTCGACGAAGCCGGTCGCCTGGACATTGTCGGAATGCGAGATGACGAATTCCTCGTCCTGGGCAGCGGCGACGACATCTTCGCCGAATTCGGTTGCGCGAAGCGCGCGGTCGCAGAGCGCCATGGCCATCGCCTTGCGCTCGCTCTGACCGAAGACGAGGCCGTAGCCGCGGGTGAATTGCGGCGGCGCCTTGGCCGAGCCCTTGAACTGGTTGACCATCTGGCACTCGGTGACACGCGCAGAACCGAGCGGTACGGCGAATGGCAGCTCCGGCACGTCGAGTTCCAGCTCGACCTCGCCGATGCGAACCTCGCCGACGAACGGATGGTTGCGGGCATAGCCGCGCTGGGTGGAATAGCCGAGCGCCAGCAAAAAACCCTCGTCGCCGCGTGACAGTGCCTGCAGGCGGATGTCGCGCGCCATCGGAAATTCCAGCGGCTCGCGGGTGATGTCGCCAGGGATATGGTCCTGCGGCATGTCGCCGTCGGGCTCGATCAGGCCTTCGCGGGCGAGGATGGCGGAGACGCGCGGCATGGCGTCCGCGTCGCTGGCACGCTGCAGCGGCGAGGCGACGTCGCCGCCCGCGGCAAGCTCGGGATCGAGCAGCCGGTGGGTGTAGTCGAAGGTCGGGCCGAGCAGCTGGCCGCCAGGCAGATCCTTGTAGGTCGCCGACACGCGCCGCTCGACCAGCATCGCGCCGGTGTCGATCGCCCTGGTGTAGCCGAAGCGCGGCAGCGTGGTGCGATAGGCGCGAACCAGGAAGATAGCCTCGATCATGTCGCCGCGCGCCTGAACGATGGCCAGCGCCGCCAATTCGCGGTCGTAGAGCGAACCTTCGCTCATCACCCGGTCGACGCCGAGCGCCAGCTGCTCGACGATCTGGTCGAGGCGCAGCGCCGGCACGGAACGGTCGCCGCGGCGGCGGTCGGCGAGCAGGGCGTGGGCGTTGGCAATGGCCGCTTCACCGCCTTTTACCGCGACATACATATCACGCCTCCATCGTCTTGATGCGCGTCGTGCGCGGCAGGCAGGCAACGCCTTCCGGGATGGCGAGGATAATGTCGACACCACGGGGGAAACGCTGATTGTTCTGCTTCCATTGTTCGACGAAGTGGCGCGGCATCTGCGCCGGCGCGATTGTCGCGGTTGTTTCGATGCCAGGACCTTCGAGCAGCAGCGGCGCGCCTGAGACGAGATCGCTGACCTGCAGGATCAGCGTCGTCGAGCGGTCGGGATAGTCCTGGGTGCCTTGTGAAAAGCCGTCGAGCGCCATCATCTCGGCCGGCGTGGCGATCAGCGCGAAATGCGCATCGGCTGGCGTGTGGGCCAGTGGCGCGCCGGTGTGGAAGCCGAGCCAGGATTTCACCGCTGCTGGGGCCTGCAGAACGAGGTCGAGCCAGAGCGGCGTGTCGTTGTCGCACAGCGCCAGCGCGATGGCGCCCGCGGTGGCCGACAGCGGCGCCGGCGGGCGGGCAAAGACCGGCAGAGGCTGCAGGGTGCCCGGCCGCGCCATTGCGTCCATCACGGCGCGGAACACTGTCTGGGCGTCGAACACCGGATCGGCAAAGCCGCCCTCGATCGCCCGGGTTGCGATGTCCATCAGTCTTCTCCGCGCACCATGGTGAAGAAATCGACCTTCGTTGCCGCCGTCTCGGCGCGCCGCCGCTCACGTCCGCTGGCCAGTGCGGCCTGCAGCGGCGCAATGAGTTTGCTCTCGACCTCGTTGCGGCGGGTGGGATCCTGCCAGAGCGCGTCGGCGATCGCCGCCAGTTTTGCTTTCTGCTTGTCACGGCCCAGCGCGTAGCAGTGGCCGACTTCCCCCGAGGCAAGCCGCACCGTCGCGCGGGTGACCGTCGCCTCGCCGACGTTGAACGGCGCGCCGCCGCCGCCGATGCGGCCACGCACGGTGACCAGGCCGGTTTCGGGGCCACGCAGGAGTTCTGCTTCCGAAGGCAGGCCGGATTCGTTCCAGAGGCGGACGATATCGTCGCCGGTCGATTGCGCCAACGTCGCCATGACGGCCTTGCGCTCAAGCTGCTGATCGCGCGCTTCCTGTCCTCGCATGGTTAACATTCCCTTGCATCGAAAATTCATCTATTGATATAGACAATTATACAAATTATATCTATTTTTTAAAGCGTGTCCATGACGGATGGATGACAGCGCGAAAAAGATCGGGGCAAAGAGATGATCGGTCAGCAGATGGCCAGCAGCTTGGAGCGGCGCAGCGGCGTCGCGCTGTGGCGGCAGATCGCCGACCAGATCCTGCATTCGATCGCCGTCGGCGACTTTGCCGAGAACGCTGCGCTGCCACCGGAAGTTGCATTGGCCGAGCGCTATGGCGTCAACCGCCATACGGTGCGCAGCGCCATCGCCGCACTGGTGCAGGATGGCGTGCTCAGGGCCGAACAGGGGCGCGGCACTTTTGTGCTGTCGCGCAAGCGGCTGTCCTATCCGATCGGCGCCCGCACCCGCTTTTCCGAGGGCTTGCAAGGGCAGGCGTCGGAGCGCCGCAGCGTGCTGCTCGAATCGGCGGTCGAGCCGGCCAGCCGGCGCGTCGCCGAAGGGCTGGGGCTTGCCAGGGGTTCGACTGTCATACGCCTCGAGACACGCGGCGAAGCCGATGGGCAACCGGTCTCGCGTGCCACCGGCTGGTTCGACGCGGCTCGCTTCGCCGGCATCGATGCCGCCATGGCTGAAACCGGATCGGTGACCGCCTCATTCCGGCGTTTCGGCATCGGTGACTATCTCAGACAATCGACGGTGCTGTCGGCCCGCCACGCGGACGCCGCCGACCTTGCCGATCTTAATCTGCAGCCCGGCGCCATCGTGCTGGTCACGGTCGCCGTCAACGTCGGGCCGGACGGCCAGCCGATCCAGTTCGCCGAAACGCGGTTTCCGGCTGAGCGCGTCGAGCTCAAGATATCGGCGCTTTAGGTTCGATCTTATCCGACCTGGATGACGGCCTTGATCAGGCCGGATTTCTCATGCGACCAGCGGGCGAGGTCGCGCGGCGTCTCGCCAAGCGTCGTGCGATGGGTGACGAGCTTTGCCAGCGGCACCGCACCGTCGCGGATCGAAGCGGCGACATGATCGAAGTCGGCGCGCAGCGCGTTGCGGCTGCCGATCAGCGTCATTTCGCGCTTGTGGAATTCAGGATCGGAAAAGACGATGTCGTCCTTGACGACGCTGACCAGGACCAGCGTCCCGCCATGCGCGACATGGGCGAAGGCCGACTGGACGGACTGGGTGTTGCCGGTGGCATCGAAAATCACGTCAAAACCTTCGCCGTTGGTCGCCTCGCGCACCAGATCGGTCGCAGACTGCCGCGAACCGTCGAGGGTGGCGAAGCCGAGTTCGCTTGCAGCAAAACCCAGCCTCTCCGCACTCATGTCGAGCAGCGTTACGTCGAGGCCGGCGATGCGGGCAAACAGCGCTGTGCCGAGACCGATCGGCCCGGCGCCGATGACCAGCGCGCGCGCGCCGGGATCAGCCAGCGAGCGCCGCACGGCATGCGCGCCGATCGCCAGGAATTCGACGGCGGCGGCATCGGCCAGCGACAGGCCGTTGGCCGGGTAAAGATTTTGCGCCGGCACCAGGATCCGTTCGCACATGGCGCCGTCGCGGTGGACGCCGAGCACTTCGATCCTGACGCAGCAATTCGGCTTGCCTTGCCGGCAGGCGATGCATTTGCCGCAGGCGAGATAAGGATTGATGATCACCGGCTCGCCCACAGCCAGATCGACGCCTTCGCCGGCCTCGATCACGGTGCCGGAGACCTCGTGACCCATGATGCGGGGATAGGCGAGGAACGGATGTTTGCCCTCGAAGATGTGATAGTCGGTGCCGCAGATGCCGACATGACTGACCGCGACCAGCGCCCAGCCCGGCGGTGGTGTGCTCGGCGCCGGGCGGTCTTCCACAACAAGATCGCCGGGCGAACGGCAGATGACGGCTTTCATGCTTTGATCCAGTCGGTTCATGGCGCCGCCGGCCCGATCGCCGGGCCGGCGGTTGTTAAGATGGTCTATTTGCCGCGGCGGCGCAGGCCGTCGAAATAGACGATGACGATGATCAGCACGCCGGTAATGATGCGCTGCCAGAAGGCATTGACGTTCAAGAGATTGGCGCCGTTGTTGATAGTGGCGAGGATGAAGGCGCCGAGCAGCGGTCCGTGCACCGAGCCGACGGCGCCGAACAGCGAAGTGCCGCCGATCACCGATGAGGCGATCGCCTGCAGCTCCCAGCCCTCGGCCTGTGTCGGATTGCCGATGCCGATGCGTGAGGCAAGCAGCACGCCGACAAAAGCCGCACACAGGCCCGATAGCGTATAGGCCATGTAGATGGTGCGCTGGACGTTGACGCCGGACAGACGCGATGCCTCGGCGTTGGAGCCGACCGAGAACAGATACCGGCCCCAGCGGCTGTGATGCAGGAAAATGTAGGCGGGGATGCCGACCAGGATCACCATCCAGAACAGATTGGGGACGCCGAGGAACGAGCTGCGCGAAAACAGCTGGAAGGCGTCGTTGTTGATCGAGATCGAGTTGCCGTTGGTCATCAAAAGGCCGATGCCGCGCAGCGAGGTCAGCGTCGCCAGCGTGATGATGAAGGGCGGCAGGCCCATCTTGACGATGCCAAAGCCGTGGAACAGGCCGATGGCGACGCCAACCAGCAAGGTGATCAGGATGGCGAGGTAAATCGGCACGCCGGCATTGATCAGCATCGCAACGATGACGGTGGCGAAGCCAACCACGGCGCCGACGGAAAGGTCGATGCCGCCGGTGATGATGACGAAGGTCTGGCCGACCGCCAGGATGGCGATCATCGAACCTTGCCGCAGCAGGTTCGAGATGTTGTTGGCGGAGGCGAAGCTCGGCGTAGCCACCGACAGGATGACCCACAAAAGAACCAGCAGCGCCAGCAGTGTCAGCCCGAACAGGGCGTTGTAGTTGCGTTTCGGCCTTTCGGCCGGGATCGCCTCGGTGCTCATATCTGTCCTCCCGGTTTTTCTTGTTTCTCGGCCAACGCCTGGGTGAGGATCTCCTCATGGTCGGCAGTGTGGAAACCATGAGTGGCCACCAGCTTGCCGCGCCGGAACACATGCAGCGTGTCGGCGAGTTCATAGACCTCGGGCAGGTAGGACGAGATCAGGATGATGCCGGCGCCCTTGGACAACAGTTCGCCGAACAGGCGGTAGATCTCTGCCTTGGTGCCGACATCGACGCCAACTGTCGGCTCGTCGAAGATGAACAGCTTGGCGCCGTGCGCCAGCCATTTGCCGATGACGATCTTCTGCTGGTTGCCGCCGGACAGGCTGGAGGCGAGCGCGTTGCGCGTCGGCGTCTTGATCCTGAGATTGGCGATCTGGCGATCCGCCTCGGCCTTCTCCTGCGCGCTGGAGATCAGCAGATTGCTGGAGATGCGCTTGTAGATCGGCAGGTTCAGGTTGAGGCCGACCGGCAGGTTGAGGCAGAGGCCCTGGTCGCGGCGGCTTTCCGGCGCCAGCGCCATGCCGAGCCTGATGGCGTCATGCTCGGAGTTGACTTGAACCTCCTTGCCCTCCCAGAGGATCTGGCCGGCCGACTTGCGATGACGGCCGTAGAGCGTTGTAACGAACTCGCTGCGCCCGGCGCCGATCAGCCCGTAGAGCCCGACGATTTCGCCGGCACGGACCGTCATCGAGACATTTTCAAAACCATTGCCGGAGAGATTTCGGGCTTCGAGGAGCGTCGCGCCCGGGGTAAAATGCTCCTTGTGATAGACTTGCTCGATCGAGCGGTTGATCATCATCTTGACCAGCTCGGCGTCGTTGGTCTCGGCGATGTTCCTGGTGCCGACAAGCGTGCCGTCGCGCAGCACCGAAACGCGGTCGGCGAGCTCGAACACCTCTTCCATGCGGTGGCTGATGTAGATGATGGTGACGCCTTCGCCCTTCAGCCGGCGGATCAGCGTGAACAGCTGGTCGGCCTCTTTGCGCGTGAGGTAGGCGGTCGGCTCGTCGAAGATCAGGAATTTTGTGCCGCGCACGGTGGCGCGGGCGGCGGCGATCAGTTGCTGCTGGCCGATGGTCAGGTCACCCAGCACGACATGTGCCGGCAGGTCGAAGCCGAGATCGTCGATGATCTTCTGCGCTTCCCTGACCATGGCCCGCTGCTGCAGGATGCCGAAGCGGGAATCCTCCTCGCCGAGGAACATGTTGGCCGCGACAGTGAGATGGCGGCACAGAACGACCTCCTGGTGCACGGCATTGATGCCGAGCGCCATCGCCTCATGCGGCGTCGCCAGCGCTGCCGGCTTGCCCTCCCAGATGACGTCGCCGGAGGTGCGCGGCATGACGCCGGTCAAAAGCTTGATCAGGGTGGATTTGCCGGCACCGTTCTCGCCGACAATGGCGTGGATTTCGCTGGCCTTGAAGGCGAGGTTAACCGGCTTCAGCGCGTGCGTGCCGGGATATCGTTTTTCCAGTCCCTTGAGTTCGAGGATCGTCCTGCCCGGTTCCAGCGTTGGGGCGGGATGCAGTTCCTGCGCCGTCGACGTCATGACGTTCCTCCCAATTGGCCTCCCAGATTGGCCTCCCAGATCGGCCTCACGAGTGGCACGCGTGTAGGTCGTTTCCGGGGCAAAAAGCCCCGGAAACGGTGTGCCAATGCCGGTGCTCAGTCGAGCTTCGGATTGAGCAGCGCGTCGATCTTCGGATCTTTCATGTTAGCCTTGGTGACGAGGTTGGCGCCGGTATCGACATTGGCCTCTACCTTCTCGCCCTTCGAGGCAGCGAGCGCCGTCTTGATGCCGTCATAGCCCATCCGGTACGGATCCTGGACGACGAGGCCGGAAATGACGCCGTCATTGAGGAACTTGACCAGCTTCTCGTCGCTGTCGAAACCGATCAGCCCGACCTTGCCGGCAAGGCTGTTCTCGGCGATCGCCTGACCGACGCCCTGCGCCATGATCAGGTTGGAGGCGAAGATGCCCTTGAGGTTCGGGTTGGCGGTGATCAGGTCGGTTGCGATGTTGAGGCCGGTGGTGGCCTGGCCGTCGGCGTATTTGTCGGCAATGAGCTTGAGGCCGGGATATTTGGCGGCAAGCTGTTCCTTGAAGCCCTGGGCGCGCTGCTCGAGCGAGCCTGCACCCGGAAGCGCGGTGATCAGGGCGACGTCGCCCTCGATTTTGCCGCCATTGGCTTCGCCGATCGCGGCCGCCAGCCCGTCAGCGGCGACCCGGCCGCCCTGGATATTGTCTGTGGTCAGGAACGAGGTGAAGGCCTTGGAGTCGGCGCCGGAATCGATGCCGATGATCTTGACGTTGGTGGCTGCCTCGTCGATCGGCTTGCCGAGCGCCTTGGCCTCGGTTGGTGCGATGACCACGGCAGCTGGGTTGCCGGCGACGGCGTTTTCAAGGATCGAGATCTGGCCGTTGACGTCGGTCTCCGCCTGGGCGCCGAGTTCCGGCACGTTGACGCCGAGGTCCTTGCCGGCCTTGCGGGCGCCGGCCAGCACGATCTGCCAGTAGAAAGAGGTGGTGTCCTTGACGATGATCGGAATGGTTACGTCCGCCGCCGAAGCCGGCGCCGAATGCATCACGCCGGCAAGCATCGAGGCGGCGGCGAGCGCCACGAATGCGCGGCGGTTGAGAATGCTGGTCACGAATTTCATTTAGACTTCCTCCCTAGGTCGCCCGGTGAACGTAGCGGAAGCTCGGTTTGGATAGGCGCTGGCCAAACGGAACTTTATCAATAAAAAACATTTACCGCATTTTGATAGTGCATAGGTTGGGTCGACGCAAGCGGTGTTTCGTATCGTCCTGCCTATGCCTCGACCGGAAGGGAGTGCCGATCCTCATTGCCAAACCCCCTCCCCGAAAAGGTATGGAATATTAATTCCATCTTCTGGTCAAGATGGAATATTCATTCTTTTTTGAAGCATAGGGTGAGGCGCCTCCTGATCGCACCGTCCGCCGTTCAACCGGCGAAGGCCGCAGCGCATCAGCCGAGCTTCTGAACGACCGTGTAGGGATCATATTTGGCGAATTCTGTTTCGGGCACCTGGATGTCGAGCAGTTGCAGATTTCGTTCCAGATTGGCCGGTTTGGCGGTGCCCGTCAGCACGGAAGCCACCACAGGCTCGTGCAGCGGGAACTGGAACGCCGCCGCGGCAAGCGGGTAGCCGCCCTCGGCAGCGATTTTTTCCATGGCGCCGATGCGGTCGAGAATGTCCTGGGTGGCCGGCAGGTAGTCGAAATGCGCGCCCGGCACCGGGCCGGTCGCCAAAATGCCCGAGTTGAAGACGCCACCGATGATCAGCGAGGTCTGCCGTTGCCGGCAAAGCGGCAGCAATTCGGCTTCGGCGGGTGCGGTCGAGCAGCGAATAGCGGCTGGCGAGCAGGATGCAGTCGAGCGGCGCCTGGCGCAGCACATCGAGACAAATCTGCACCTCGTTGACGCCAAGGCCGTAGGCGGAAATGACCCTGGACGACTTCAGCTCTTCCAGCGCGTTTAGCCCGCCATCCATAAACTGGCGGAAATGCAGCTTCGTTTTCTCGACGCCATGCGTATAGACGCCGATGTCGTGGACGAACAGGATGTCGATTCGATTGAGGCCAAGCCGCGCATAGCTGAACTCGACGGAGCGCATGATACCGTCGTAGGAATAGTCGTAGTCGGGCGCAAAGGGCAGCGGATCAACATAGGAATGGTCCGGAATCCGGTCTTCCGGCACCGGCCGCAACAGGCGCCCGACCTTGGTCGACAGCACGTAGGAGTCCCGCGGCTTGTCGCGCAGGAAATCGCCGAAGCGGCGTTCCGAAAGGCCGAAGCCGTAGAACGGCGCGGTATCGAAATAGCGCAAGCCGGCATCCCAGGCGCCCTGCAGCGTCTGCATCGCCGTCTCGCGTGGGCAGGCTCGGTAGAGCCCGCCGACCGCCGCGCCGCCGAAGCTGACCTCGGTTATTTCCAGCCCGGTGCTGCCGACACGGCGTTTCTTCATGCAAAGCCTCCCACCGGCCATTTGCCGGCCCCGTCCATGTCTTAAGTCAGTTGGTGGCTGTTCTAGAGGGTCGCTCCAAGGTGCCACGGCACGAACTCGTTGTCGCCGTAGCCGAACTCCTCGCTCTTGGTCTTGCGGCCGGAAGCCGTCGCCACGATCAGCTCGAAAATCTCGCGGCCCATGCCGGCAATGGTCTTTTCGCCCGAGGCGATGACGCCGCAATTCACGTCCATGTCCTCTTCCATCGTGTGGTACATGGTCGAGTTGCTGGCGACCTTGATCGACGGTGTCGGCCGGCAGCCGAAGCAGGAACCGCGGCCGGTGGTGAAGACGATGACGTTGGCGCCGCCAGCCACCTGGCCGGTGGCGGAAACCGGGTCGTAGCCGGGCGTGTCCATGAACACCAGCCCGTGGCCGGCGACCTTTTCGGCATAGCCGAAGACGCCGTTGAGCGGCGTCTGGCCACCCTTGGCGACCGCGCCAAGCGACTTCTCCAAAATGGTGGTCAGGCCGCCGCGCTTGTTGCCGGGTGAAGGATTGTTGTCGATGGAGGCGCCATGCTTGGCGACATGATCTTCCCACCACTTTACATAGCCATCGAGCTTGGCGGCGATCTCCGGGGTCGCCGCGCGATAGGCCAGAAGGTGCTCGGCGCCGTAGATTTCCGTCGTCTCGGAAAGAATGCCGATGCCGCCGACGCCGGCCAGGATGTCGACGGCGGCGCCCAGCGCCGGATTGGCGGTGATACCGGACATGCCATCGGAGCCGCCGCATTGCAGGCCGACGACGATCTCGCTGACCGGGATCGGCTCACGCTCAAGCTTGCCGACCTCCTCTGATATCTCGGCCAGCACGACCAACGCCTTCTCGACCGATTTGCGCGAGCCGCCGGCTTCCTGGATGTTGAAATGGCGCTTTCCCGCGGCGACGCCCTTCTGGCCATAGAGGGTGAGCTGGTTGACCTCGCAGCCGAGACCGACCATCAGCACACCGCCAAAATTCGGGTGACGGGCATAGCCGGCCAGCGTGCGGTGCAGCACCATCATGCCGTCGCCGGTGGCGCTCATGCCGCAGCCCTGGCCGTGAACGATGGGAACGAAGCCGTCGATCCCCGGATATCTGGGCAGCAGCGTCCGGTTCGCCTCGTCGGCGATGGCGTGGCAAACGGTGGCCGAGCAATTGACGCTGGCGAGAACGCCGATGAAGTTGCGCGTGCCGGCACGGCCGTCGGCGCGGCGGTAGCCCATGAAGGTGCGGGCGCGATCGGCCTCTGTGGCGTGCACGGCCTCGCTCGGCGGCACCACCGGCAAACGCCCGGATTCGAAGACCAGATTGTGCGAATGGACATGCTCGCCGGGCGCAATGGCTTCAGTGGCGCGGCCGATCGCCTGGGCGTATTTGACCACGGCCTCGCCGGCGGCAATCGGCTTGATCGCCACCTTGTGGCCGGGTTCGATCAGCGCCGTGACAACGGCGCCGCCCGGCAGCACCGCGCCGATCTCGATGCGGCCGTTGGCGACCGCGACATTGTCGGCGGGGGACAGAAGAATGCTGTTTGCGGTGTTCACGGGCAGTTTCCTGGGTGTTCCTGGGATCGGCAAGCGATTGACACGCGCCTGTTAACGGTTAATGTCTTTTATCGTGAAAAAACAGTTTTGCGTCAAATTGTTTTTTCATGACGAAGCCGCGCGTTCTCGTGAATGCGCAGAGGACCGGACACTGGAACCAGGCCTGACTTCCGAAAAGCGATTCCGCTTCCCGGGAGCCTGCGCCAGAAGCATCTGCATATCGCGCTTCAAGCCGGCCGCCGCAAGCGCCGGCGCGCAACGGGGCAGGGGATGTCGAAGAGCAACAACGTCTATAAGGACGCCTACAATCGCGGTTTGCGGCTGCTCGACGAAACGAAAAGCCTGCCGTCGGAGCCCGAGCTGGGCACCCTGCTTGGCGTCAGCCGCACGACGATCCGCACCATCCTTGCGCGCATGGAAGAGACCGGGCTGATCGCCTGGAACAAGCGCAGCAAGACGGTTTTGCGCGTGCCGCGGCCGGACGACTTTTTTCCCGAGGAAGAAACCGACACGCTCTCGCAGATCATCGAGCGCTCCTTCATGCGGCGGCTGCTTGCCGGCGGTGCTGAGCCCGGCATGCAGATCAACGAACTCGAGCTGGCGCGCGAGATCGGCGTTGGCACCACCAGCGTGCGCGAGTTCCTGATCCGCTTTTCCCGCTTCGGGCTGATCGAGAAGCGCCGCAACAGCCATTGGGTGCTGAAAGGCTTTACCCGCGCTTTCGCGCTGGAACTGACCGAAATCCGCGAGATGTTCGAACTGCGCTCGGCCGCCGCCTTCGCGGCGCTGCCGGAAGACAGCCCGGTGTGGGCCGACCTCGACCTGCTGGAGGACGAGCATCGCCTGCTGGCGCGCGAGATCGCCACGCGCTTCAACGAATTCTCGGAACTCGACGAGCGCTTTCACCGGCTGATCCACCGCGCGTCGCACAATCGCTTCATCGTCGATTTCTACGACGTCATCGCCATGATCTTCCACTACCACTATCAGTGGAACAAGGCGCAGGAGCGCGAGCGCAACGAAGTGGCGGTCGCGGAACACCTGGCCTATATCGCGGCGCTCAAATCGCGCGATCTCGGCAAGGTAGACGCCGCCTGCCGCAAGCATCTGAAGTCCGCGCGGCACACGCTGCTGACGTCGATTCCAGAAGGCCAGCAAACGTAGTGAGCTTTAGGTTGTTGCATTAAAGCGCCGCGTTGCCGCAGTGGTAATTTGGCGATTTTCCGACCGCCGGCCGCGTGCTAGATATCTTGCCGTTGCTGCGTGAAGAGGCAGGTCTTTGAACATCCGGCGGAGACGATGGAGCATGCCGGCGGCATTTGCCGCGGCCTATTTGCTGGTGCTCCAGTCGGTGCTTGGCGCATTCGCCTTCGGCATCGGGCCGGATGCTTCGCAACGCGACGCTTTCGGCAACGTCATCTGCACCCAGGAGGGCGCGGCCCAGCTTCCAAGCGGCGATCCGCACCGGCAGCACATGCCGGCTTGCTGCATGCCTGGCTGCGGCATGGCTTCGGCTGTCTACGCGCCGCCGCACGCCGCCGCCACGCTGTCCGGCAATTTTTCCGTCGAAACCGTGGCGTTTGTGCTGCCGGCGTTCAGGCATCTCGACTTTGCCCGCGACCGCCCTCCGTCGAATCCGCGCGCGCCTCCGGTGACGGCCTGATCCGTCCCAGTTCGCCTTGCGGAATATTTCGCGGGCGAATTCGTTCAACATCGAAACTGTTCGCGACCGGCCGACGGCGCGATTTCTCAGTTCCCGGAGCTATCATGTCTCACACTTTCCGCGCGCGGCTCGGCCGCAACAGCCGCTTCCTGCGCAGCTTCGAGGAGCGACTCGGCGTTACCGTACTCCTCCTCGCCCTGCTGTTCGTCAGCGCCCAGGCCGTTTTCGCGCATGAGTTCAGGGTTGGCGACCTCGAGATCGTGCATCCCTGGTCGCGCGCCACGCCGCCCGGCGCCAAAGTGGCCGGCGGCTATTTCACCGTCACCAACACCGGCAGTTCGCCGGACCGGCTGCTGTCGATCTCCTCGGAAATTTCGGCCAAGGCCGAATTGCATGAGATGGGCGTCAAGGACGGCGTCATGACGATGCGGCCGGTCAGCGGCGGCCTCGAAATCCCGGCCGGCGGCAAGGTCGCGCTAGCGCCCGGCGGTTATCACTTGATGTTTATCGGCCTCAAGCGTCAGCCCAAACAAGGCGAGAAGTTTTCCGCTGCGCTGACCTTCGAAAAGGCTGGCACTGTCACCGTCGAGTTCGCGGTGGAAGGCATGGGCGAAACGGGCGGCATGCACGACCATGCCAATTGATCCGGCCAGATCCGCACAATTCAAACTCGAGGAACCATCATGAACAGGTATCTTCTGTCGGCCGGCGCGTTTTTCGTCCTGGGGACAAGTGCTGCCTTTGCCCACATTACCCTAGAAGCGCAGGAGGCGGCGGTCGGTTCGACCTACAAGGCCATCCTGCGCGTGCCGCATGGCTGTGAAGGCAAGGCGACGACCGCCGTGCGCGTGCAGATCCCGGAGGGAGTGATTTCAGTGAAGCCGATGCCGAAAGCCGGCTGGACGCTGCAGGTCAAGAACGGAAGATACGAGAAATCCTATCAGCTCCATGGTCAAGAGGTGTCCAGCGGCGTCAAGGAAGTCAACTGGAGCGGCGGCAGCCTGCCGGACGAATTCTACGACGAATTCGTCTTCCGCGGGACACTGGCGGCGGATCTGCCGGCAGGCCAAACGCTCTACTTCCCGGTGGTGCAGGAATGCGAAGGCGCCGCCGAACGCTGGATAGAGATTCCAGCGGCCGGCCAGGATGAGGACGCGCTGGAATATCCGGCGCCCGGCCTCAAGCTTGCGCCGAAGCAATGATTTTTTGGCGGCGCGCCTTGTTCGAAAGAGCGCGCCGCTGTTTTTGTGCCGTGACATGAGTGCTGCATCCCTGCTGCGAACGGTCTGCACAACCGGCCGATTTGCGATCTGCCTGCTGGCTGCGATCGTGCTGCTTGCCGCCATTGCCGCGCCAGGTCAGGCCTTCGCCCACGCGGCACTGGTCACAACCGAGCCTACGGACGGCGCCGTGCTGGCGCAGAGCCCGGCGCAGTTCTCGCTGACCTTCAGCGAGCCGGTGTCACCGCTGATGCTGACCTTCGTGCGGCCCGATGGAACGCCGGTTCCGCTGACATCCTTTCGGCTCAATGGCCAGACGCTCGACATCGACAATCCGCAACGGCTCGGATCCGGCACGCATGTGCTGAGCTGGCGGGTGATCTCCGCCGATGGCCATCCGGTCGGCGGCTCGGTGCTGTTTTCGATCGGCGCGCCGAGTGCGGCGCCGGCCGTCGCCGAAGCTGTCGACCGGGGCCTGAGGTCGGCAATCTGGATCGGCAAGGTCTTTCTCTATTTCGGCCTGTTTCTCGGCGTCGGCGGCGCCTCTGCCATCGCCTGGCTGGCGAAGGGCGGGCGTTCCGGCCGGCGCTTCGTCATCGCCGCGATCCTGTGCGGCCTCGTCGCGGCGCCGTTTTCGCTCGGCTTGCAGGGACTGGACGCGCTCGGCGCACCGTTCGTCCGGCTGGCGCAGCCAGGCGTGTGGCAGGCCGGGCTCGCCACCAGCTTCGGCTGGACGGTGCTGGTCGCGCTGGTGGCGCTCGGGCTTGGCCTGCTGTCGCTGGTCGGGCCGCGCGGCGGCGCAAAGCTGTTTGCCCTGGTTGGCCTGGCCGGTGTCGGCGCAACCCTTGCCGCCAGCGGACATGCAAGTGCTGCCGAACCGCAATGGCTGACAAGGCCGATGGTGTTTCTGCACGGCGCCGGCATCGCGTTCTGGGCCGGGGCGCTGGCGCCGCTCGGTCTCACTATCAGGCGGAAGCCGGCCGAGGCCGCGCCTTTCCTGCATCGGTTTTCCCAGGCGATCCTGCCTGTCGTGGCCGTGCTTGCGGCCACCGGCTTCGTGCTGGCTGTCATCCAGGTGCAGGCGCCCGCAGCTTTGCTCGAGACCGCCTATGGCCGGCTGCTGCTGGTCAAGCTGGCGCTGCTGTTGTTTCTGTTCATTCTGGCCGCCATCAACCGCTGGAAGCTGACCGGTCCCGCGGAAGCGGGAGAGACGGAAGTACAGAAGAGGCTGGTCCGCTCGATCGGCATTGAGATGCTGATCGTTTTGGTGATATCAGGCGTTGCCGCCGGCTGGCGCTTCACGCCGCCGCCACGCGCCCTGGCGATCGCAGCGGCGCAGCCGGCTTCGGTGCATATCCACACGCCGAAGGCGATGGCCGACCTCAGCATCACACCCGGCCATGTTGGGCCGGTTGCCGCCTCGATCATCATCATGACCGGGGATTTCGGCCCGTTCGACGCTGAGCAGGTGACGCTGGTGCTGTCAAAACCCGAGGCCCGGATCGAGCCGATCAAACGCGCGGCGACAAAGCGCGTCGATGGTACTTGGCGTGTCGACGATCTCGTCGTCCCGGCCCCGGGCCGATGGACGGCGCGGCTCGATATTCTCGTCTCGGATTTCGAGATCGTGAAGATAGAGGCACCGATCTATATCAGGTGATGAGGACCAGCCGGCAGTCTGCGCAACACATTTCGGAGAGGCAGTTGACGCGGCCTTGAAGGCCCGTCATTCATTTCGGCAAGATTGGCATCTCGACAAGAATGGCATCCCAAGAAGAATGGGCACCGCTACAAATCGCGCCTCAACAAAAGATCCGAAAGCAGGGAAGAAACGATGGAAAAAGCCGAAATCGGCCTGATCGGCCTCGGCACGATGGGCTCCAACCTGGCGCTCAACATCGCCGAGAAGGGGCACCGCATAGCCGTTTTCAACCGCACCGCGGCACGCACCGACGCCTTCGTCGAGAATGCCGGGGCGCTCAGGGATATGGTTGTTCCCTGCTACAGCCTGGAGGAACTCGCCGCCGCCATCCGGCCGCCGCGACCGATCATCATCATGGTGCTGGCCGGCAAGCCGGTCGATGAGCAGATCGCGGCACTGCGCGGCGTGCTGTCGGCCAACGACATCGTCATCGATGCCGGCAACGCCAATTTTCGCGACACGATGCGGCGCTTCTCCGAGCTTTCCGATTCGGGTCTCACCTTCATCGGCATGGGCGTGTCCGGTGGCGAGGAGGGCGCGCGCCATGGACCGTCGATCATGGTCGGCGGCACGGAACAGTCCTGGAAACGCGTCGAAAAGGTGCTGACCGCCATTTCGGCCAAGTTCAGGGATGAGCCCTGTGCCGCATGGCTTGGCACCGATGGCGCCGGGCATTTCGTCAAGACCATCCATAACGGCATCGAATATGCCGACATGCAGATGATCGCCGAGATCTACGGCATCTTGCGCGATGGGTTAGGCATGGGGCCGAAGGAGATCGCACAGGTGTTTGCCGGCTGGAACAAGGGCCGGCTCAACTCCTACCTGATCGAGATCACCGCCAGGGTGCTGGACGCCGACGATCCGAAGACAGGCAAGCCGGTGGTCGATCTCATCCTCGACCGCGCCGGCCAGAAGGGCACCGGCAAATGGTCGGTCATCGAGGCGCAGCAGCTCGGCATTCCGGCCACCGCGATCGAGGCCGCGGTGGCGGCGCGGGTCCTGTCGTCGATCAAGGACGAGCGCCTGGCCGCCGAAAAGGCCTATGGCAAAGGCGGCGTGACCAGGATTTCCGGAGACAAGGACGCGCTTCTTGGCGATCTCGAACTGGCGCTGTTCGCCGGCAAGATATCAGCCTATGCGCAAGGCTTCGCGGTGATGAGCGGCGCATCGAAGGAATTCAACTGGAACCTGCCGATGCCGACCATCGCCAAGATCTGGCGGGCCGGCTGCATCATCCGCTCGCAATTGCTGGACACGATGGCGGAAGCCTTCGGCACCGGCGGGGCGGCCACCAATCTTTTGATGGCACCGGCCTTCATCGCGATGATGCAGGAGGCGCATCCGTCGCTGCGGCGCATCGTGGCAAGTGCGTCGGAGGCCGGCTCGCCGGTGCCGGCGCTGTCGTCGGCGCTTGCGTATTTCGACAGCTACCGCCAGGGCCGCGGCACCTCGAACCTGATCCAGGCGCAACGCGATTTCTTTGGCGCGCATGGCTTCGAGCGTATCGACGGGCAGGGCGCCTTCCATGGCCCCTGGGGGAGTGGGGCGGCGGGTTAGCGACCAATATTGGTCGCAGAGGAGCACTCTGACTATTCCCGAAAGCTGCCGCTAATCGTGCACGGACGGTCAGATACGACCAGCACAGGCTATAGCGTTCGGTCACGTGATGGGAGACCGATGCAGGCGCACTTTGTGGTTCAGCCACCTTCTGCAGAACTCGTGCGTGCGCTCAGCAATCTCGGCATCCGGATTGACGATAAAAAACGTGCGACAACTGTACGCCGTAGCCCGGACTGCCAGTGCAGGCCTGCCAAGCGCGCGAATCCAATGGTCGACTTCTGCGTCGTGACCGCCTTTGAACCTGCTGTTGTGGTGATAGAGTACGGCGCACCTGCCTGCGCTGAGTTCACTGGCCTCGGACAGCGACAACTGCTTGCCGAAAGTTGGCGACCGCCGACGCCACTCATCGTCCTCAACGAGCCCATTATCCGGATCAGCAAACACGATTTCAGCTTGGGACAATCTCGCCAGACAATTGTCAAACCAAAGCCTGCGCGCAGCGCTTCGTTCTGGTGCGGGTAACCGCACTGGAACGGGTTCATCTACAAAGGATGTCTCAACATCAAGAGCCCACTTTAGGGAATGTATGGATCTAGCAGCGACAACTTCGTCCGAAAGATGATCGAAAAGATCCGGGTCGAGGTGTCTCCATTTGTCTGGCTCTCGGAGGTACGCTGTGTGCCTACCGTCTGCGTTGTGGCATTCGTCCGGATAGAGAAACCAGGCCACTCCGAGCCGTCGCTGCTTCTGCAATGACCTGAGGAGCGCGAGCTTGATATAGTCTCCAATATCACCGGCGTAACGATGCTGCAATTCTCACCTACTGGCGCGGAGCCACAGTACCATTCGCCTTGACCTGCTCTTGGAGAGCCCGAATCGCGGCAGTCAACTGATCAATTTGGCCGGAAACTGTCTCGTAATCGCCCTGCCTGCGTGCAATTACTGAAACCTTGGACGATATTGCCTCCAACAACTCTCCATGCCGACGAACTAGAATTCCTTGATCCTCATACTGAGAAAAATAACGTTTGCTCTCGCTACGTGCATCATCGACGTACTGCTTTGAGAGGTCTACTTGTGAATTGATCGTCGAAATCATCCCTTGAGCGAACGAGACGGCCGCCGCGATCAAAACGAGAGCACCAACGACTGAGGCAATGGAGTAGATTCTTGTTTGACGCTCGGCGCTGACGGCAGCGTCGCTGGCCGTCTTAAGGGCGCCTCCGATTGAACTCTGAATCGGCACACTTGTGGCGCCTCCAGTTCCTTTTGCCGCTTTAGTTATGAACTTATGAATATCCCAGTATCCTGAGTTGCTCGGCTTCGCGCCAATGCCTTTTTCGGTATTGTTTAGATTGAACGTCGTCCTAGTGAACTCCAACCATATTAGACCGTCGTCCTTAGATATCTCATAGTCCTCGGACGTCAGATTATGTAGGGGTATGCAAAGTTTCCCCCAAAAACCAGGGTCAACTAGGGGGCCAGTGCCAAGAAGAAGCCCACGATGGACGTGCTCGATATGAAGATTAAATCTAACTGCCACATAATTTGGAAGACGAAAATCGATCGCTTTCAACAAATACAATAGAATTGGCTGGTATCTGGAGCTTTCGACCACTGAAATCCGCGGGTTTCAGCTTGCGTCCATCGAAAATATATGCAGTGTCTCCAATCCTTCCCTCGTAGCTGGCCTTCTTCAGTCGGGGTTTATTTCCTCCAATATGGAAGGGGGATATTAGGCCAGTGGACATAACAAATGAATATATGTGTTCTGCCGAAAGTAGAGACGGCGGTACATCTTTTACAGCATCCGGCACATGGTTACCATCTAAAGATTCGGCTATCTCTGTTGCTCTATCCCTGGAGAGAACTTCCTCTTCCTTGATGGGGAGTGCGGGGATCATGCGACAACCTCCTCCCTATGTAGAAGGGTACTTCCACTAAACCCAACCAGGTCGACCTTTGCCCCAATTCTTTTCTCAATATCTTGAATGAAATCGATGACCTTCTGTCGGCCTGCGCCGGCAGCATGATCTTTCGAGACGTAGTCAAGATGGTTCAGGACGATCCGGTGGGGGGCATTTGCCGAGATTGCTCGTCTCACCAGTTTTTCATCAAATGTACCAACGCGGCGGAGGTTTCGTGTAACGGTAGTATACTCCCGAATGTCGTCAGACCGTCCTGCATCTTTTGCAATCTGTTCCCACGTGGTCTCCCCTGCCAGCGGCCCGGAGTCTCCGGCCACCCGGATCGGGAATGTTCGTAGGACCATACATATGTCATCGACATATCTCGGGCTCAGTCCCGCTTCCGCTAGCGCGGCCGCCGCGGTGGTAGACCGCGCCGTAGCCTTCGGCCAATACCATCCGTCTAGCAAAGAGAGGCCAAAGCCCTGCGAACCTTCAATTACAATCCTATCACCACGAAGCACCCGTTGCTGAAGGATTGCCGTGGTATCGAATAGCCGGATCGAGTAGCTTAAATCTTTTGCGTGGACGGCCCGGACAGGAAAATTAAGCGCCTCTCTCGCAACCGATGCCATCACAGCAGCGCCTACCCCTGATCCAGTAGAACCAAGTGTCCCGACTAAACCTGCGCTTGCCTCCCAAGCTTTATGATCACCCGTTATGATGTTCGCGTATTCGTTTATAAATATTCTTTCTCGAGGAAAATCTAAGGCGTCGGCCTCGTGAAACAACAATTCTATATCAATGTATGAGCCCGCGGGAAAAAATACATCGACGTTGAGATCGATACAAGCTGCAGGTAACTGGCGGAGTGCCCATCTTCTTCCATTCCGGTCATAAGCGGTATGGCCAGAGTTCGGCCCCCCTACACGGACCACAGTAACCGGTTCTCGGCTGCGCCGGACAATCTCAAGCGCAACTTTTCCCTTCCCCTCCGATCCGAACTGGCCACCGACTACGATCGAGATTGGCATGTCTTTGCTCTCGTTTGGGCCGCAAGGTTCATCGCGAACGGGCTGATGTCGTCCTTCGACCCCACGTTTGGGAATACAATATCGGCAAGGGAACGCAGGGTTTGCACCTGGCCCTCGACGTCAGATGCACTCGCTGCATCGAAATCGCCATCCGCCGGTCTGAGCGCATATCTTTGCCGACGGGTGTTCTCGTCCGCATCCACGAAGACGTGCAGAAAGCTGCCGCCGGCGCGCTCAGCAAGAAAGGCATGGTCTTCAGGGAAACGCAGTCCATCTACAACGATCGCTGAGGCATCGCCTACACGTGACAGGGTCTGCTCAGCGAGCCACCTCTGGCGGCCAGTCCGGTTGATCTCGTCCCCGAGCGCCTGTCGATGATGCCGATCAAGGGGCATCCCGCGGCTTTTGAGTTCTTCGTCGATCACGAGGCTGAAACGGGTATAGGCGAACCCCAGTTTTTCGAGAGATTGAGCGACGGTCGTCTTGCCAGCCGCGATGGGGCCGCTGATCCCGATGATGATGGGATGTGCTTTGCCATCAAGCTTAGGGATGATCAGTGGCGGCTCTTCAGGTGTTCCCATCGCTTCAACAAGCCCTGACAAGTGGAACGACCCCACCAAAGCCGAGGTGATCGCATCGAGTTCATCATGTGACGCGACCGCCAAATCCCCAATCACACCAAAATCGGCGAGGCCTAGCTTGAGCCACTCGATGCCGGCCCCCTTTCTGGGGATGCGCATGATATCCTGCGCCGCGCCGGGGTAACTTTCAATAACCGGAACTCCAAGACGCCTGAGTGACGTAGCTAGCCGAATTCCCCGTGCCGTGAGTTTCTGCATGCTGGGCAGCAAGCAAGGATAGACGTTGACACCACGCCTCTTCAGCTCGCGCTCACACTCGCGCATGATGCCAAAGCGTGCCCTACCGGGATCAGAATCCTCAACGCTAACCCGTCCTGCCGGAAGGCAAAGGGGCGAGTCGATTGAAACTAGATCGGGCTTGCTGCTCAGCGTCAGCTCCAGAAGATCTGCATCCGTTAAGACGGTCTTGAACGACGCCTTCTTGCCCTCAAGAAGGCACCAGCCGGAACCACGAGCCTCAGACCCTGTGAGATCGATGCCAACAACACGGACTCCTTCTGCAGGAGTGCCACCCAGCAGCTGATCGAAGGTGGGAGCAGACGACAACTCCGCCCGAGCGCTCGGGAACGGAGGGATCTCCATCCATCCCGAAGGGGCTGCCCACTCTCTGAGGGCCGAACGTTGCAGAAAGAGGTCGGGCTCGATCTGAAACCGATCTACGACATGATCGAAGATGGCGCCCATGGCGGCGATATCGGCTCGGTTGTACCGGACAAGCGTTTCCAAGGCGGCGACATCGCCACGCAGATAACGATGCCAGAGCAAGACGGCCGCGAAACCATCGACTTCCGCGATCTCGCCGCGCAGATCGAGCCCTAGCTCTCGTTCGATGGCCTTTTGTCCGCCAGTGAGGCCCACGCGGCGGCAGAGGTACATGAGGTCGATGTGATGGACAGGAAACGCCACATCGGGGAATTCCTGCCGGATGAACCTCTGGTCGAACCTGATGCCATTGAAAGTTACGAGGGCAAGCGCGTGCCTGGCATCCTCGCGCAAGCGGTGATGGCTGTCCCCCTTGACTATTGTGGAAGCCCTGCCAGCAATCGACCAACCGATGACGGTGATCTCGTCGTAGTGGTGGCTGAGGCCAGTGGTTTCGATATCGAGAAACAGAACGCGCTCAGGATACTGGCTGCAGAGGTCCAGCTGCTCCTTCAGGCGGAGTGGAAGGTGGGGCCGGCGTTCCCCCGGGGGCGGTCGGGCGAGCATCACGCCATGACTCCGGCAACGCGATCAAGTCTAGCCGCCCGGAAGATGACCGGCGACGTATTCCGGCTCACGCGATAGGCCATCGCGTCTACGAAGACGATGCTCTTTGGCCCCGCTGCCAGCACTCTCAAAGCTCCGATTGTTTCCCCGCGCTAGGCTATCTCTTTAAGGTCCTTTTGGCGATTATGGTGATTCGTTATACAAGGATATTTGATACCGGCGAGGCATGCACGGTGACTGTTTGAAGCGCAAGAAAACTGAATACGTGGTGGGAAAATGCGACGTCACAATCGAGTCGATTGTCGACGATTCGTCACGCCTCCACGATTATGGGTTCAGCCGCGCAACATGGCACCGTGGCGCGCGCCTGATGCAACGTCTTGGATCGGATCAGGCACGAGAGCTCATGGACACAAGAGCTGATCGAGCGCTTGCCCGGGGCGATCTCAAGATGTGCCACAAGTGGCGCGATCTTATGGGGGTTATCCATGCGATCGAGTCAGAGGAACCTCAACCGACAGACAGAATCCATTAGGCTGCTTGATCCACAGGTATCGGCTCCACGGCCCATGAGGCAAAGTCCCCGCCGATCAATACGGCGAGTTCTGCGCATAACCTCTGAAGCCTCTCCTCCAGCGTCCAGGGCGGGTTGCAGATGGCCATTCCGCTGCCCGCCAGCGTGACACCATCGCAACGGAAGGGGCAGAACTCAGCCCGAATTGCGTTCTTGAACCCTGCATCTCGGACCGCATTGGAAACGCTATCGCCCAGTGTGGTGTCTTTGATCGGATACCAGATCGCGTAGATGCCCGTCGCCCACTTTCGAAATCCGGATTTGAGCGCCTTGGCTATGCGATTTGACTCGTCCTTACCTTCGAACGGAGGGTCAATGAACACCAAGCCCCTGCGCTCTGCGGGCGGCAGCATTGCCCCGATCGTCTCGTAGCCGTCGCGGTGGTGGACATATACGCGACAATCCCTGCGGTAACGCTGCTTTAACGCCGCTCCATCTTCTGGATGCAGCTCACAGACGATCAGACGGTCGTCTTCCCGCAACGCTCGTCGGACAAGCTCCGGAGAGCCAGGATAGAATCTTAGGTCCTGCTCGTTGAGCGATTCGAGCACGTTTGAGTACATGGGCGCTGACGAGAGGGGGCGGCCGAAGACCTTATTCACGCCTGCGTCCCGTTCGTTGGTTCGCATGGCTTCATCAGATTGAAGGTCGTAGACGCCTATACCTCCATGCGAATCTAGCACGGCAAATGGCTTTGGCTTCTGACGCAGGTGTTCGAGAATGAGGGTCAATGCTGCGTGCTTGAAGACCTCGGTGTGGTTGCCTGCATGGAAGGCGTGTCGATAGTTCATCCAATATCAATCTTATCACATCCGACGACGAGCCCGGCTATCACGCAGGCCACTGGAAAAGAAGGTCGAAGCAAGAACGTGTCCTGCGCGAACCGCAAGCCAGCATCTTCCCGCTCCGCTGTTATCCGTGGAAAGCCTGAGGACCTGCGGCGAAATGGCGCGTTTGGACTTGTTCTGTTCTCACGAATCGGCGCAGAAATGCAGGATGACCCACTCTGCCAGCGTCGCACTGCTGTCCGCTTGAGCACCTTGTTGGCCGAAAACTGGCTGTCGGCAATGGTGCCTTAGTTCCGGCAGCAGACATCAGTGGGTGGCACGAACGAGGTTGATCAAGCGCGGGAAAGGACCTTGCCCTTTGCATCTATCGACACGATTTTGGACCGATGTCGGAGCAATCTGCCCCCGAACCCCAGAATTTTGTTCCGATGAGGGTTCATGTCGGTAACGAGAAAGAACCATTTCGTCCCTCAATGGCATCAGGAACGGTTTTTCGCAGACGGGAAGAACACTCTCTTCTACCTAAACCTCGCCCCGCCCATGCACACCAGGCGGGATGGAAGCCTCAAGCCCGGCAATTCATTGTTCAGATCTCCGACGTCACGCGCATTCGTACAGCAGGACCTCTATTCTACCTTCTTCGGAACTGACGTGGACGATGAGATCGAACGCAAGCTGTTCGGCGATATCGATGCCCGAGGGGCAGAGGCGGTTCGAGCTTTCACTGGCACCGATCAGGCAGCGTGGCATTCTAATTTCGAGAACTTCTTCGAGTACCTCGATATCCAGATGCTGCGAACGCCGAAGGGATTAGCCTGGTTACGCAAGCAATATCCCGAGCTATCGCAGAATGAGTTAATGCAGGAGATGCAAAGCATCCAAATGCTGAACATCACAACGTGGACGACGGGGGTTCGGGAGATCGTATCGGCTGAGCAATCGCCCACGAAATTCATCGTCACCGATCATCCGGTCACGATCTACAACCATGGCGTACCACCGACGGATTCCAGAAATCGATATCCTGATGATCCCTCCATCGCATTGAAGGGATCGCAGACCGTCTACCCGCTCGGCGCCGACCATTGCCTGATCCTGACCAACCTAGAATACGCGCAAGAGCCGGGCGTCGAACCATTGGTTAAGAGGACCTTCGCCCGGCGCTTCCACCCGGCGATGGTGTCAACAATCAATTTCATCCGAACCCGGCAACTAACCCAAGAGCAGGTGGTTGAAGTCAACTTCATCATGAAGGCCCGTGCCGAGAAGCACGTCGCGGCCGGTCGCGAAGAATGGCTCTACCCGGAGAAGACAGTCACGAAGTCATGGCGTGATTTGCGCACGACCCTTCTGCCACCCCAAAATGGGCTCTTCCACTTCGGTGGCGAAATGTACGTTGGCTACGATGATGGTCGGGTCGACTACCAGGATCAGTTTGGAAGGTCGGAAAAACCGCGTCCCTGGTTGATAAAGCCCGCCCGGGCTCAACCTCTAAAACCGCGTGACATTTGCGGCTGCGGCTCCGGTTTCTCCTTCGGGGATTGCTGCAAATCTAAGCCAGCGCACCTACGGCCCATCTGGTCGGAGAAGAGCATCAGAGAGCGAAATTTGATGCTGCTGACCGGCGTAGCCAACCTGTTTGAGATGGCAGGTAAGGACTGGAATACCGTTCGTAGAGAGATGACCGACGAGCGGATATCGAAGGTCTACAGCATGTACGAATCTCTCTGGCCTCGCGAGACAGATTTGCTCTCCCTGCTGCCCAAGCCCGATGGAACGCTGCGTTCGGTTTACACCGGGTCGCTGCACCCTAAGCTCATCACCGAATTCGCTTTGGGGTCATCGCTCTATTTCGGTGAAATTATAATTCAGCACCCGTTCATCAACCCCGGTTCGCTGGTAAAAAAAATGCGTCCAACCGAGGATCCGCACGCCTATCGCGGCGAGATCCTGAAGTCGCTGATGACGTTCCTAAACATTATGCCATTGGTCGAAATTGGTCTTGTTCACCTTATCCCGGACCCTTGTGATTTCGACCTGCACCTGCGCGACCAGATGATGCGCATGGCGAGCACGCGCCGAAAAATGCTGAGGTTCGATCCCAAAGATGACCCCAGGATGGAAAAAGTCATTCAGGAAGATATGCATCGAACGATGCTTGGAATACCTGAAAAGGCACTGCGCTCACTGCTGGCAAAGATGCCGCAACCGGACACGACCATAGACGTCGACGAGATGATGCCGTTCATTGAACAGATGAGGTTGGACGATCCTCTGGCCGTTCTGCAGGAAAACTCTCTTGGATCCGGCGGTCAGTTGGAAATCATGAAGATGGCGCCGAACTTCGAGATGGCAATGTATCTCGCGCAGGCGACGGGCGCGCAGATACTCACCGATAGCCCCTTCAGGTGGCGGGAGTTGCAAGCTGCGCTCAATCGCCGCTACATCGGTACCGAAACGGCGCTTCAAAATTTGCAGGTTGCCATTCAGGCGGCGCCTCTTCGGTTTCCCGTTGACCACCAAGCGATCGAGGCGTTGGGGGCAAGCGGGGCGTCTGCCGAGATCACGTCGGTGTTTCGCTCGGCCTTCAACTACATTAGAGATCGAAAGGTGGGAGGGACGAAACCCAATTTCGAAAAGCACCTTGCCGCACGTTTCCTACGCGGTAAGCGAGTTGCAGATGGCGCCATAGACAGGGCGGACATCCGATACGGCACCGGAAAAGTAACCAGTCTATTTCGGGTCAATGGCTTCCAGGACAATACAGTCAATCGGTTGCTGCTGATGTCCAGTTCTGAGCACCACCTTCCTTGGGTACCGATGGCGAGCTATATCAGCCGCTAGATTGTGGCCGGTCCACACGATGCCCGAATCACTCCAGGCGGTGCGGCACTTTCTCTGACGTTGATCCTGGTGCGATCATCCGGCCTGGCCCCACCGTATCCACTTGGAACGGCAGAATTCGGCGTTTTCTACCCGAAAGCTGTCAGGCCGCTGTCGGCCCAAGGCTGCCGGGCGCAAGGCGCCTCATGTACAAACCCGCTCCGCGGGAGGGTCGCCTAGTTGTGGGGCTGCGGTAAATCATCGTCCGTGAGCAGGTAAAGGCTGCTATCAGACGATGAAGTTCCTTCAACGAGAGGAACTCCCCATGGCGACTCGCTTCAACGAAGGCCGACATGAGGGCGTCCCAGCGTCGGGGCGCTCTGTTTTTATTCGCGCGACGTGCGCGCTATCCGCCCCGCTCCGCAGTGTCGCCTCTCGATCCCGCCGAGCCAAGATCCGCTCGCCTATACCCAAATGGTGGGAATGCGCTATGGATGCCGTCATGAGACAGTCGCCTGGCAAACTGAGTACCGAAGCGCGCATCTACGCGAAAAATCTGGCTTACGAGATTGCTCGACGAGAGAGGATAGGCGCGCCTATGCTCGATCCCGGCGGCAAGGCGACGACGTGGCGCGATGCGCAAGTAGCGCTACGTCACGCGTTCATGGATGAAGGATCGCCGCCGCGACGGGTAAAGCTTCTTGATGCCGCCGCTACGCGTCTGGAGCGCCTCTCTCCCTCTGATCGTGGTTTTCGCATCGCGCTAATTTCGGAAGGCAGCCGGCAGAGATCGATATTCGATCTGCGCATGCTGGTGCATGGCAGCCATCCGCTTGAAGGGCTGGAGCACGAAAGCGGAGTAACTGCGCTATGCGCCACCTTCACAACGAAGCGCAGCAAGCGCGACGCTTTTGATGTCGTCCCATCTGTTTACCTTTCCGATCACACCATCGGGCGCCTACGCGAGCGTTCTGAGCAATGGAGTACCCCCGAGGCTGGGTTAGCTGCTCTGCATATCGCGACTGTTGCTGCCGATCTTGCGCGTCCTGACCATCGGTTGAGTTTCTTGAAGATGTCTTCGCTGTCCTGCGCTATCGATGGAGGTATCCTTACGGGAGCGATGCGGCGCAGCCCCGTCGACCATGGGACCGTACCCCTATGGGACGTCCGCACGCTGCTCGATGACGATTTCAAACTCGATCCGGCGACTGTTCAGCAGGCCAGTCAGGTCGCCGAGCTTGTCACTCGCGTCCTAGTAGGTGGCGAGAACTGGATGACGATCAGCCTTCAATCGAGGAATAGTGGCGCTATCGATTTCGTTGAACCGCGCGAGGATCATGTCACGGCGACGCTGCGCGCTCGAGTGGGGGTCAAGAACTGACGCGCGGTGGGCGGCGAACGAAAGACCATTCTTGTTTTCCGGATAAGAATGCGCCACGTCCATCTGCATCCAAAGAGGCAGTGATTTTCCGTTGTCAATCTTGGGCCGGAAGCAGGCGTTCTAAGTGCCTCGCGACGAATGGCAGCTATCCCACCCTCGGTGCCTGAAGCGGACGGTCTGGAACCGGCCCCAAGGCTGCCAGTCAGCAGCGCGCATTTTGCAGCCAGTGGAAGCACTTGGCGCCGCAGCAATGCGGCTACGACAAATTGATGGAGCGCAGTTCAATTTGAACGTATCCCGCTCTAGTCGGGACGGCGATAGGCCAGAACCTCGGTTGGCATGCTCAGGCTCTGCAAGGAGCCAGGTGCTGCGCCGCCGATCCAGCCCAGCACCGAGCGGGCGAGCTCGGCGCCGGCCAGCCGGAAGTTCTCGTTGACCACCAGCAATTCCCTGCGGAACAGGTGCAGCAGGTCGGATGACTGCTTGGATACCACGTCGACGTCCCGGCCGAGCTTGAGGCCGACGTCCTCGATGCCGGCGACGATGGCGAGTGTCGCGGCAGCGGCGCTGCTGACGAAACCGTCCGGCCTGACGTCGCGGCGCATCAGCTGCGCGGTCCTCATCCTGATCTGCTCGATCGAATGGTCGACCGAAACGGTGTTGAACGGGATCTCGCTGGCGCCGACCTCGCTCAGCGCATCGGTGAAGCCGTTCAGCGTATGACTGTGGTAGGTCAGCTCGACTGGAGGCGCCAGCAGAGCCAGCCTGCGGCGGCCGATGCCGGCCAGGTGGCGCACAGCCTCGGTCGCGAACGCGTAATTGTCGAAATCATGATAGGGGTGGATCAGCCCCATATCGGTGCGGCCATGCGTGGCGAAGGGAATGCCACGCTCGAGCATGTAACGGGCCCTGGGGTCATTCGGCTGGGTGCGCGAAATGATGACGCCGTCGGCGGAGCCGGTCTCCACGAGATAGCGTATCGGGTCCAGGGGATCCTGCGAGCGTGAATAGGGCGTGACGATCAGGTGGTAGGGTGTGTCGGCGATGACTTCCGAGACGCCGTAGATGATGTCCGAGACAAAGCTCATGATCTCGCGCTCGGTGTTGAGCACGAGGCTGATGACGTTGGTCTTGCCGGTCCGCAGGCGCACACCGGCGCGGTTCGGCCGGTAGCCGATCTGCCTGGCGACGAGCTGGACGCGTCGCCTGGTCTCGGCGCCGATCTCGGGCGCGTCCTTCAACGCCCGCGACACGGTGGTGACGCCCAGCCCGGTCATGAAGGCAAGCGTCTTCAATGTCGGCCTGCCCGAGCCCTCGTCGTCCTTTTCCGTCTGATCTCTGTCCATTCATCCCGCCCGTCAGGCGCATAGCAGTTGCCGTGCAGGTCGGCAATCGGCGATGAACACCCTATATACTGAAACGTTACAGATTGTCACTTGCCATCGCGCAGCGGCCAGTAAAAGCTAGCCTGGATGAGCGGCGCTTCGTTCGACGCAAGCGTCGGCAGGCTTGCCCGCTGAGCAAGGTTTTGCCGAATTTCACGCATTGCAGCATCATTTTGCAGTGCAGCCTGCCTTGCTGCGGTGCAGTAGGCGGACATTGCGCGGCGAGTTTGTTCGCTGCTCGAAAAAAATGCCGAACCGCTCCTGTTCGGGGGTTGCGCGCCTCCAACAATTGCCGTATCGAAAATCTGTAACGTTTCAGATTCTGGGAGGAGCCGAAATGCGATACCAATTCATGACCGCTGCGTTGGCGGTGACAACCGCGCTCGCCGCCCCGGCGGCAGCGACGGATCTGGAAGTCACCCATTGGTGGACTTCAGGCGGCGAGGCGGCGGCGGTCGCCGAATTCGCCAAGGCGTTCGACGCGACAGGCAATCGTTGGGTCGACGGCGCCATCGCCGGCTCCGGCGGCACGGCGCGGCCGATCATGATCAGCCGCATCACTGGCGGCGACCCTATGGGCGCCACCCAGTTCAACCACGGAAGGCAAGCGGAAGAATTGGTGCAGGCCGGTCTGATGCGCGATTTGACCGAGCTCGCCACCAGGGACAAGTGGGCGGAAATCGTCCAGCCGAAGAGCCTGCTCGACGGTTGTACCCTCGACGGCAAGATCTATTGCGTGCCGGTCAACATCCACTCCTGGCAGTGGCTGTGGCTGTCGAACGCGGCCTTCGAAAAGGCCGGTGTGCCGGTGCCGAAGAATTGGAATGAATATGTCGCGGCCGCCCCGGCGCTGGAGAAGGCAGGCATCTTACCGATGGCGCTCGGCGGGCAGCCCTGGCAATCCTCGGGCACCTTCGACGTGCTGCTTACGGCGGTCGGCGGCACGGACGCTTTCTTGAAGGTCTATCGCGACAAGGATGCCGAATTCGCCGCCGGGCCCGAGGTCGCGAAGGTGTTCAAGGCCGCGGATGATGCCCGCAAGATGGCGAAGAACACCAATGTGCAGGACTGGAACCAGGCTACCAATATGGTCATCTCCGGCAAGGCCGGCGGCCAGATCATGGGCGACTGGGCGCAGGGCGAGTTCCAGGTTGCCGGGCAGACCGCCGGCAAGGACTATACGTGCCTTCCCGGCCTTGGCCTGAACGAGGTCATCGCCACCGGCGGCGACGCCTTCTACTTCCCGCTGCTGCAGGACGCGGAAAAGTCCAAGGCGCAGGAAGCGCTGGCTAAAACGCTGCTCGATCCCAAGACGCAGGTCGCCTTCAACCTCAAGAAGGGCTCGCTGCCGGTGCGCGGCGATATCGATCTCAAGGCGGCGAACGACTGCATGAAGAAAGGGCTCGACATCCTGGCCAAGGGCAGCGTCATGCCCTGGACGGACCAGCTGCTGTCGCAGGACACCCAAAAGCAGAAGGAGGACCTCTTCTCCGAGTTCTTCGCCAAGCCTGACATGACCGTGGAAGAGGCGCAAAAGCGCTTCGCCGACATCGTCGCCTCAGCGGACTGACGATCGACGAACCGCTCGCTCCCGGCCCGCCGCGGGGCCGGGAGCTCAGGGTCAAGTCTTGACCCTTGGCCCTGACCCTTTGGCCTTACCCGATCCAGCCCGGCTGTGCAGATGAGCAAGAGCGAACGCCCCAACCAACTCTTCCGCAACCTTAACGCCAAGGTCGCCTCTATTCCGATGGTCCTCACCGCACTGGTGATCTTCGTTGGCGGCAGCGCGTGGACGGTGCTCTATTCCTTCACCAATTCAAAACTGCTGCCGCGGCTGAACTTCGTCGGGCTCGACCAGTATTATCGGCTGTGGTCGACGCCGCGCTGGCTGGTCTCGATCGAAAACCTGCTGGTCTACGGTGTGCTGTCGCTGGTGTTCTCTCTGGTCATCGGCTTCATGCTGGCGGCGCTGCTCGACCAGAAGATCCGCTTCGAGGACACGTTCCGCACCATCTTCCTCTACCCGTTCGCGCTCTCCTTCATCGTCACCGGCCTGGTCTGGCAGTGGCTGCTCAACCCGGAGTTCGGAATCCAGGGGGTGGTGCGCGGCCTCGGCTGGGAAAGCTTCAGCTTCGATCCGCTCTACAATTCCGACATCGTCATCTACGGCATCTTGATCGCCGCGCTCTGGCAAGGCACCGGGCTGATCATGTGCCTGATGCTGGCGGGCCTGCGCGGCATCGACGAGGATATCTGGAAGGCCGCGCGGGTTGATGGGATACCCACCCTGAAGACCTATCTGTTCATCATCATCCCGATGATGCGACCGGTCTTCATCACCGCGCTCGTCATCATCGCCGCCGGCATCGTCAAGGTCTATGACCTGGTCGTCGCCCAGACCAGCGGCGGTCCCGGCATCGCCTCCGAAGTGCCGGCCAAATATGTCTATGACTACATGTTTTTCGCCCAGAACCTCGGCCAGGGTTTTGCCGCCTCGACCATGATGCTGCTGTCGGTGGTGGTCGTCATCGTCCCCTGGGCCTATCTCGAATTCGGAGGTAAGAAGCGTGGCTGACCTCGCCGTTCCCCTGCCTGCCGGTACGGGCTCTATCGGGCTTGAGGCATCCGGGCCGCGAGGGCCGAAGCCGCGGCATGTGTTCTCGCGCCGCAACATCTTCCTCTACGGCACGCTGATCGTGGTGGCGCTGTATTATCTGCTGCCTCTCTATGTGATGGTGGTGACATCGCTCAAGGGCATGCCGGAGATACGCCTCGGCAACATCTTCTCGCCGCCGCTGGAGATCACCTTCGAGCCTTGGGTGAAGGCCTGGTCCAGCGCCTGCACCGGCCTCAACTGCGACGGGCTCTCGCGCGGCTTCTGGAATTCGGTTCGCATCACCGTTCCGTCGGTCGTCCTGTCGATCGCGATCGCTTCGGTGAACGGCTACGCGCTTGCCAACTGGCGCTTCAAGGGCGCCGACACATTCTTCGTGATCCTGATCGTCGGCGCCTTCATCCCCTATCAGGTGATGATCTATCCGATCGTCATCATCCTGCGCGAGATCGGCCTCTATGGCAGCCTGAGCGGCCTGGTGATCGTCCATTCCATTTTCGGCATGCCGATCCTGACGCTGTTGTTCCGCAACTATTTCACTTCCATGCCGGAGGAACTGTTCCGCGCGGCGCGCGTCGACGGCGCCGGCTTCTGGGGCATCTATTTCCGCATCATGCTGCCGATGTCGCTGCCGATCTTCGTCGTCGCCATCATCCTGCAGGTGACCGGCATCTGGAACGACTTCCTGTTCGGCGTCGTCTACACCCGCCCCGACACTTATCCGATGACGGTGCAGCTCAACAACATCGTCAACTCGGTGCAAGGCGTGAAGGAATACAACGTGAACATGGCCGCCACCATCCTGACCGGCCTGGTACCGCTCGTCGTCTACTTCGTTTCCGGCAAGCTTTTCGTGCGTGGCATCGCCGCCGGCGCGGTGAAAGGATGATGATGACAAGACTCGAAAATCCCAGCGTCTCAATCCAGGACCTGTCGCTGAATTTCGGCGCAATCTCGGTGCTGGAAACCCTCAACATCGATGTCGCCGAGGGCGAGTTCATCGTGCTGCTCGGGCCGTCCGGCTGCGGCAAGTCGACCCTGCTCAACTGCATCGCCGGTCTGCTCGACGTTTCGGACGGCCGCATCTTCATCAAGGGCAAGAACGTCACCTGGGAGGAGCCCAAGGACCGTGGCATCGGCATGGTGTTCCAGTCCTATGCGCTCTACCCGCAGATGACGGTGGAGAAGAACCTGTCCTTCGGGCTGCGCGTTGCCGGCATTTCCAGGGACGAGATCGCCAAGCGCATAGCAAGGGCCGCCGAGATCCTGCAGATCGAGCCGCTGCTGCAACGCAAGCCGTCGGCGCTTTCGGGCGGACAGCGCCAGCGTGTGGCGATCGGGCGGGCGCTGGTGCGCGACGTCGACGTCTTCCTGTTCGATGAGCCGCTCTCCAATCTCGACGCCAAGCTGCGCGCCGAATTGCGCGTCGAGATAAAACTGCTGCACAGCAAATTGCAGAACACCATGATCTATGTCACCCACGACCAGATCGAGGCGATGACGCTGGCCGACCGCATCGCGGTGATGAAGGGCGGCGTCATCCAGCAGCTCGATGCACCACAGACCATCTACAATCGCCCGGTCAACCGTTTCGTCGCCGGCTTCCTCGGCTCGCCGGCGATGAATTTCCTCGACGGCAGGCTGGAGAAGGACGATGGCAACTGGCACTTCGTCGCCGAGGAGGTGCGGATCCCGCTTGCCACCTACGCTTTCGAAAAGGAGCCCGTGCCGGGAGCGGCGGTGTTCGGTATCAGGCCCGAGCATGTCGCGTTCAACAGCGGCTCCGGATGGCCGTTCACAGCCACGTCAAATGTCGTGGTCGTCGAACCCATGGGTTCCGACACGCTGGTCTGGCTGAAGCTCGCAAATCAGAATTTCACCGTGCGGGTGACATCTGAGCGCACGCCAAACAACGCCGACACCGTGAGCATCGGTTTTGACCCGATGCGCGCTTCGCTGTTCGACGCCGCAACCGGCACCCGCCTGTAACTCCCCGAGAATTTCACCCTCAAGCCCATCCATCCCCAGAGAACGGACAGAGACGATGAATTGGTCATTCCAACTTTACAGCGCCCGCAACTTCCAGCCTTGGGCAGGGGTGCTCAAGATGCTCGGCGAGCTTGGCTACGCGCAAGTCGAAGGGTTCGGCGGCGTCTATGACGATCCCAAGGCTTTTCGTGCCGAACTCGACAAGAACGGCCTCGCCATGCCGACCGGCCATTTCTCGATCGATGCGCTCGAGAACGATTTCGACGGCGTGCGCAAAATCGCCGACGCGCTCGGCATCACGCTGCTCATCTGCCCCTATCTGGTCGCCGAGAGCAGGCCGACCGACGCCGCCGGCTGGCGCGGCTTCGGCGCACGCCTGGCCAAGGTCGGCGAGACGGCTGACAAAGCCGGCTACAGCTTTGCCTGGCACAATCATGATTTCGAGTTCAAGAAGCTTGCCGACGGTTCGGTGCCGCAGGACCATATCCTGGCGGCAGCGCCCGACATCGGCTGGGAGATGGACGTCGCCTGGGTGGTGCGCGGCGGCGACGATCCGCTGTCCTGGATCGAGAAGCATGGCAAACGCATCGCCGCCGTCCATGTCAAGGACGTCGCCAAGCCCGGCGAGGGCCTCGACGAGGACGGCTGGTCGGATGTGGGCCACGGCACGATCGACTGGGCCGGTCTGATCCAGGCGCTGCGCGCCAAGAGCGCCGCCAAATACTACGTCATGGAACACGACAACCCCAACGACATCGAGCGCTTCGCCCGCCGCTCGATCGCAGCCGCCAAGACCTATTAGGAGCAAACCAGCATGGCAAAAAAACTTGGGGTCGGCGTCATCGGCTGCGGCAACATCTCGAAGGCGTATTTCTCGTTTGCGCCGCTGTTTCGCGGCATCGAGATGCGCGCCTGCGCGGATATCAACACGGATGCAGCCAAGGCGCGGGCGAAGGAGTTCAAGCTGCGCGCCGAGACAGTCGAGGGTCTGCTCAAGGCCGACGACATCGACATCATCGTCAACCTCACCGTTCCGGCGGTGCACTATGAGGTGTCGAAACAGATCCTCGATGCCGGCAAGCACGTCTATTCGGAAAAGCCGTTCGTGCTGTCGGTCAAGGAAGGGCTGGACCTGAAGAAACTGGCGGAGAAAGACGGACTGCGCATCGGCTCGGCGCCGGACACTTTCCTCGGTGGCGCGCACCAGCTCGTCCGCAACCTCATCGACGGTGGCAAGCTCGGCAAGATCACCAGCGGCACATGCCATGTGATGAACCATGGGATGGAGCATTGGCACCCCAATCCGGACTTCTTCTTCCAGCCTGGCGCTGGGCCGGTGCTCGACATCGGACCCTACTATATCACCAACCTGATCCAGCTGATCGGGCCGGTGAAGCAGGTGGCAGCCTTCGCTTCGATCCCGAAGACGGAGCGTACGATCTCGTCCAAGCCTCGCGCCGGCGAAAAAGTCCTGGTCGCCACGCCGACGACGATCCACGGCGTGATGGAGTTCGAGAATGGCGCCGTGGTGACGCTCAATACCAGCTGGGACGTGTGGAGCCATGGCCATGCGCCGATGGAACTCTACGGCGAATTGGGCACGGTGTTTTTGCCGGATCCGAATTTCTTCGGTGGCGACGTTCGCTTCACCGATGCCGCCAAGCCGGTCAAGAAGCTGCCAAAGTGGAAGCATCCGTTCGGCGTGGCCAACCAGATGCATTCGCACGGCATGATGGCCAACTACCGCACCGCCGGTCTCGCCGACATGGCGCTGGCTATCACGGAAGGACGGCCGCATCGCTGCTCGATGGAACTGGCGCTGCATGCCGTCGATGTGATGACCGGCATGTTGCGGTCGGGCGCGAGCGGAAAGTTCGTTGCCATGCAGACCACCTGCGAACGGCCTGCGGCACTGGGCGTCAAGGATGCGGAAGGGCTCTTGGCGAAGAAGAAGTAACGCAAGCGCTTCAGCGATCCCTCTCCCCATAGGAACGGCGAGAGGCTAAGGGTGAGAGGCAGAGCCGACTCACCCTTTTTTCGCGGTGGCAACTGCCGGGCTCGCTTTTGATTTGAGGATATTCCATGCCCTATGTGCCCGCCGAAAACCGTTACGAGAACATGGTCTACAATCGCTGCGGGCGATCCGGCCTGAAATTGCCAGCGATCTCGCTCGGGCTCTGGCACAATTTCGGTGACGACACGCCGCACCGGACCAAGCAGGCGATCGCGCGCAAGGCCTTCGATCTCGGCATCACGCATTTCGACCTCGCCAACAATTACGGCCCGCCGCCCGGTTCGGCGGAGATGGCTTTCGGCGAAATCCTGCGGACGGATTTCTCCGCTTTTCGTGACGAGTTGATCATCTCGACCAAGGCCGGGTATGAGATGTGGGCCGGACCCTATGGCGAGTGGGGCGGGCGCAAATATGTGCTGGCCAGCCTCGACCAGAGCCTGAAGCGGATGGGCCTCGACTATGTCGACATCTTCTATTCGCACCGTTTCGATCCAGAAACGCCGCTGGAAGAAACGATGGGCGCGCTCGATCACGCGGTGCGCTCGGGCAAGGCGCTTTATGCCGGCATCTCCTCCTACAATTCGCAGCGCACGCGCGAGGCCGCCGACATATTGAAGCAGCTCGGCACGCCCTGCATCATCCATCAGCCGAGCTATTCGATGCTCAACCGCTGGGTCGAGGACGACGGTCTGCTCGACACGCTGGAGGGGCTCGGCGTCGGCTCGATCGTGTTCACGCCGCTGGCGCAAGGCATGCTGACCGACAAATATCTCGGCGGCATCCCTGAGGGCAGCCGCGCCAGCCAAGGCAAGTCGCTGCGGCCGGCCTTCATCAACGACAAGACCATCGCCAACATCAAGGCGCTGAACGCCATCGCCGGCCGACGCGGCCAGACGCTGGCGCAGATGGCGCTGGCCTGGGTGCTGCGCAAGGGCCGGGTGACCTCGGCGCTGATCGGCGCGAGCCGGCCGGAACAGGTCGAGGATTGCGTCGGCGCGCTGAAGGCGCTCGATTTCAGCGATGCCGAACTCGCCGAAATCGACACCTACGCGCGCGAGGCCGACATCAATCTGTGGGCCGCCTCCGCCGAGCGCAAGGGTCCGCCACGGAAGTGACAATCACTTCAGGTTTGCATCGATTGGCATAGCCAAACAATGCCTCGGAGTTGGCCGGCTTCTGGGCCATGCCGACACAGAAACAGTAGCAAAGAGGCTGGTTCGTCGCTATCTGGAGAGAACTGAAGCCGCTTGCATGCGGAAATGACGTGCGAGCGGCGCAAAACGGGTTGGAAACAGGATCATGGCGGCAAGGGATGTGCTGACGAAAAACCAGTTGTGCGTGCTCGAGAAACTCGAGGCCGCCAGCGGGCCGCTCAGCGCCTATACGTTGCTCGACCAGCTGCGCGATCGGGGTTTTCGTGCACCGCTGCAGGTCTATCGCGCGCTCGACACGCTGGTGAAATCCGGCTTCGTGCACCGGCTCGAAAGCCTCAATTCCTTTGTCGCCTGCGCCGAGCCGCACGACCACAGCCATTCGATGACCGCCTTTGCCATCTGCGACACATGCGGGCAGGTGACCGAATTTTCCGACCATGATGTCGGACACCGGCTCGACGAATGGGTACGCTCGACCGGTTTTGCCGCCAAGAAGGCGGTGATCGAGTTCCGCGGGACGTGTGCCAAATGCCTGGCCGAGGCGGCTTAGCTCTTCGTCATCCTAGGGCGACCGACGCAAAGCGGAGCGAAGACCCTAGGATCCATTCCGTTACGTTTCCGGCACTTGCAGCGCCGCAGAAATTATCTCCGCCGCCGCTGCGCTTTGGCGTCACGGCATGGATCCCAGGGTCTGCGCCGCGTCGCTTCGCTCCTTGCTTCGCCCTGGGATGACGAAGGCGATGAATGTTCAATGCGCCTCTTCCCAATTGTCGGCGGCGCGGGCGTCGACGTGCAGCGGCACGGACATCGACACCGCCGGCATCGCGGCGTTCTCCATCACATGACGCACGACGGGGATTGTCGCCTCGACCTCGGCTTCGGCCGTCTCGAAGACCAGTTCGTCATGCACTTGCAGCAGCATGCGGGCGGAAAGCTTCGCCTTTTCCAGCGCTTCGTCCATGCGTATCATGGCGCGGCGGATGATGTCGGCCGCGGTGCCCTGCAGCCGGGCGTTGATCGAGGCGCGCTCGTTGAAGGCACGGACTGACGGGTTTGACGACCGTATCTCCGGGTAGTGGATGCGGCGGCCGAAGATCGTTTCGACATAGCCGTATTCGCGGGCATAGGCCTTGGTCGCGTCGATATAATCGCGGATGCCGGGGAAGCGTTCGAAGTATTTCTTGATGTAGGCGCCGGCCTCTTCGCGCGGGATCGACAGCTGGTTGGCTAGGCCAAAGGCGGAAATGCCGTAGATGATGCCAAAATTGATCGCCTTGGCGCGGCGGCGTACCTCCGAGGGCATGCCCTCGACCGGCACGTTGAACATCTCCGAGGCGGTGATGGCGTGGATGTCGGCGCCGTCGGCAAACGCCTGCTTGAGCTGCGGGATCTCGGCGACATGGGCGAGCACGCGCAGCTCGATCTGGCTGTAGTCGGCGGAAACCAGCTTGTTGCCCTTGTCGGCGATGAACGCCGTCCGGATCTTTCGCCCCTCGACGGTGCGTACCGGAATGTTCTGCAAATTGGGATCGGAGGACGACAGCCGGCCCGTCGTCGTTGCGGCAAGCGCGTATGAGGTGTGGACGCGCTTCGTATCGGGATGGACGAAACCGGGCAGCGCATCGGTATAGGTCGATTTCAATTTGGTCAGCTGGCGCCAGTCGACGATCTTGCGCGGCAGCTCGTGTCCCTCTGCGGCGAGGTCTTCCAGGAGCTGGGCCGAGGTCGACCATTGGCCGGTCTTGGTCTTGGAGCCGCCGGGCAGGCCCATCCTGCCGAACAGGATATCGCCGAGCTGTTTTGGCGAGCCGATATTGATGCGCTCACCGACGAGTTGGTAGATCTCGTCCTCCAGCCGCGCGGCGCCCTGTGCCAATTCGCCGGAGAGCCGCGACAGGATCTGCCGGTCGACGGAGATGCCGCGCTGCTCCATCCTTGCCAGAACCGGCACCAGAGGCCGTTCCAGCCGCTCGTAGACCGAGACGAGGCCCTTGGCGGCAAGCCGCGGCTTCAGCACCCGCCAGAGCCTGAGCGTCACATCGGCGTGCTCCGCGGCATAGGCCGTTGCCTTGTCGATGTCGACCTGGTCGAAGCCGACGAAGCTTCTTCCAGAGCCGGCCAGTTCCTTGAGGGCAATGGTCGAGTGGCCGAGCCACTTTTCCGACAGAGCCGCCATGCTGTGGCCGCCGGACGTGCCTGCGTCGAGCACGTAGGAAATCAGCATGGTGTCGTCGAAGGGGGCGATATCGATGCCGTGGCGGCTCATGACGACGATGTCGTATTTCAGCTCCTGAACGATCTTGAGAACCGACCTGTCCTCCAGCAACGGCTTCAGGATGGCAAGCGCCTCACGGATCGGAATCTGGTTTTCGACCACTCCGCCGCCGAGCAGGTCGCCATTGCCGCGTTTGTGGGCGAGCGGCACATAGGCGGCGCGACCGGGCGCAGTGGCTATGGACAGGCCGATCAACTCGGCCTGCATCGGATCGGCTGAATTGGTCTCGGTGTCGAAGCCGACGATGCCGGCCTCCATCGCCACGGCCACCCATGCCTTCAACACTTCAGTGTCGCGGATGGCGACGTAGGCGCTGGTGTCGATCTTGCTGGCAGTGGCGTCCTCGAAGCGAAGCGCCGACAGAAGCGAGGGGGTGTCGCCTTGCTTGGGTTCCACCTTGATGGTGGCCGGCACCGCTTCCCCGGCTTCGTCTGTCACTGTGCCTGCCGCGCTTTCGGCGGCGCCCGGCACGCCAAACCCCATATCGGGACCATGCGCGGTGTCGGCGCGCTCGACAATGACGGGAACGGGTTTGACGTCAGCCGCTTCCGTTCCGGTCGCTTCCGCCACGCGGCGGGTCAGCGAGGAGAATTCCATCGTCTTGAGGAAGCCGATCAGCCTGGGTCCGTCGGGCGGGTGCAACACGAAATCATCGAGCCCGCCGTTCAACGGCACGTCGTTCTTCAGCGTCACCAGTTCACGCGAGATGCGCGCCTTGTCGGCATTGGCGATGATCGATTCGCGGCGCTTGTCCTGCTTGATCTCGGTGGCACGGGCGAGCAGCGTATCGAGATCGCCGAACTGTTCCAGCAATTGCGCCGCCGTCTTCGGCCCGATGCCGGGCACGCCCGGCACATTGTCGACCGAATCGCCGGTCAGCGCCTGCAGGTCGATCATTTTTTCCGGCGGCACGCCCCATTTCTCGATCACCTCGGGAACGCCGATCTGGCGGTCCTTCATCGGGTCGTACATGGCGACCGAAGGGCCGACCAGCTGCATCAGATCCTTGTCGGAGGAGATGATGGTGGTGTCGGCGCCGGCTTCGCAGGCAAGCCGGCAATAGCTGGCAATCAGGTCGTCGGCCTCATAGCCTTCTGTCTCGATGCAGGGCAGGTTGAAGGCCCTGGTCGCCTGGCGGATCAGGCCGAACTGCGGGATCAGATCTTCCGGCGGTGCCGAGCGGTTGGCCTTGTATTCGGGGTAGAGATCGTTGCGGAAGGTTTTCGACGAATAGTCGAAGATGACGGCGAAATGCGTCGGCACGATGCCGACATCGGTGTTGCGGGCGTCCTGCGTCAGCTTCCACACCATGTTGCAGAAGCCGAGCACGGCACTGGTCGGCAGCCCATCGGATTTGCGGGTCAGTGGCGGTAGCGCGTGATAGGCACGGAAGATGTAGCCGGAGCCGTCGACAAGGAAGAGATGATCGCCTTTTTTCATGGGACGAAGGGATAGCGCGGCGCGGCGTCGTGGTCCATGCCAAAGGCGGCCTCAACCACCGGTTCCGGCAACATCCCTGACACGTCGATCCGATCACGGCTATGTTACGAAAGTGTAATCTTCGTGCCCTTGAATCGCCACGTTCGGAGACACAGATAAACGCCATCGGCATTTTTCGCCGAGGTCCGGAGCAAGGCCCGTCCCCCGCCTATCCCGGACACTTGCGGCAGCCTATCCCCCCTCTCCGGGCTGCCGCATCGTTTCGAGTAAAGGCCGCCGTGGTTCCCCCTCCACCACGGCGGCATTTTTTTGCCGTTTGAAGCCCGTGGTCCAACGACCGCCGGCTTTTCGTTTCTGCCGCGCAGCTTTAGGGTTGCCGCTCAGAATCGAAAGGCTTGATAAAAATGTCCAGAATTTCTCCCGTCCTCGACCGCCTCGACAAAAATCTCGACGAGAGCCTGGAGCGCCTGTTTGGCCTGCTCAGGATCAAGTCGATCTCCACCGATCCATTCTATGCCGCAGACTGCCGCAAGGCGGCAGAATGGTCGGTGGCTGAGCTCAGACTGATCGGCTTCGACGCAAGCGTGCGAGACACGCCAGGCCATCCGATGGTGGTGGCGCACCATGACGGGCCGGCGGGCGCGCCGCATGTCCTGTTCTATGGCCATTACGACGTGCAGCCGGTCGACCCGATCGAGCTTTGGGAAAGCGATCCGTTCGCGCCTTCGGTAAAGCAGATCGAGCCCGGCCGCCAGGTGATCGCGGGACGTGGTTCGGCCGACGACAAGGGGCAGTTGATGACCTTCGTCGAGGCTTGCCGCGCCTGGAAGCAGGTGCATGGCGGGCTGCCGTGCCGCATCACAATTCTGTTCGAGGGCGAGGAGGAGTCCGGCTCGCCATCGCTGAAGCCGTTCCTCGAGGCAAATGCGGCCGAACTCAAGGCCGATTTCGCGCTTGTCTGCGACACCGGCATGTGGGACCGCGAAACACCGTCCATCTGCGTCGCGCTGCGCGGGTTGGTGGGCGAGGAGATCACGGTGAAAGCCGCCGACCGCGACCTGCATTCCGGTCTCTACGGCGGTGCTGCCGCCAATCCGGTTCGCATCCTGGCCAGGATCCTGGCCGACATCCACGACAAGGACGGCCGCGTCACCATTCCCGGTTTCTATGACGGTGTCGAGGAGACGCCTTCGCAGATCCTGAAGTCGTGGGAGGCGCTCGGCGAGACCGCTGAGACGTTCCTTGGGCCCGTCGGCCTGTCGATCCCTTCCGGCGAACACGGCCGCTCGGTGCTCGAACTCACCTGGGCGCGGCCGACTGCCGAGTTCAACGGCATTATAGGTGGCTATACCGGCAAAGGGTTCAAGACGGTGATCGCGGCGGAAGCCTCGGCAAAAGTGTCTTTCCGCCTCGTCCACAAGCAGGATCCGGAAAAGATCCGCGCCGCTTTCCAGGCCTTCGTCAGGGAGCGCATCCCGGCCGACTGCTCAGTCGATTTCCACCCGCATGGCGGCTCGCCGGCGATCCAGCTTTCCTACGACTCGCCATTTCTCGCCAAGGCCAAGGACGCGCTGTCCGACGAGTGGCCGAAGCCGGCGGTGACCACGGGAAGCGGCGGCTCGATCCCGGTGGTCGGCGATTTCCAGACTTATCTCGGCATCGAATCCTTGCTGGTCGGTTTCGGGCTCGACGATGACCGCATCCATTCGCCGAACGAGAAATACGAGATGAGTTCCTTCCACAAGGGCCAGCGCTCGTGGGCGCGCATTCTCGACGCGCTGACACGCTGAGAGGGCGAGACTTCAACTTTCTGTTGATTTTTAAGCGGATCGCGGCGAGGACGGGCTAGAGCGACGTGCGTCCAGTTGGACGCACGAAGTACGCATGGGCCGCGACCGGAGAAGACGATGAGCGATATCCGCTTCCACAAGAACGACCTGCCGGGGCTCCTGCACTACGACGTCGGGGCGGTCGCCATCGACACGGAGACGCTGGGGCTGAACCCGCATCGCGACCGGCTTTGCGTGGTGCAGATCTCGCCGGGCGACGGTTCCGCCGACGTCATCCAGATCGCGCCCGGCCAGAAGAAGGCGCCAAACCTCGTCAGCCTGCTCAGGAACCGCAGCATAACCAAGCTGTTCCATTTCGGCCGCTTCGATCTCGCCGTCCTCTACCACGCCTTCGGCGTCATGCCGGAGCCGGTGTTTTGCACCAAGATCGCCTCGCGGCTGACCCGAACCTACACCGACCGGCACGGGCTGAAGGATATCTGCTTTGAGCTTCTCGGCGTCGGCCTGTCGAAGGCGCAGCAATCGTCGGACTGGGCGGCGGAGACGCTGTCGCCCGAACAACTCGAATATGCAGCCTCCGACGTGCTCTATCTGCACCAGCTGCGCGATGTGCTGACGATGCGGCTGGCGCGCGACAACCGGACCAAGGAGGCCGAGGCCTGCTTCCGCTTCCTGCCGACGCGTGCGAAACTCGACCTGATGGGCTGGGATGAGGCAGACATCTTCGCCCACAGCTAAGTGGAACCAGGTGTTCGCCTCGACGTTCTATCGATCGATGGAGGGGATGAAATGACTGCCAGAAAACCAATCGAAACAGCACCCAGGGATGGCTCCAAGGTCACCGTCTACTGGAAGGACAGGGACGGGGTGATGAACGAATCCATCGCGCAGTACAGGTCGCTCGACCGGCTGAAAGCGGCCGGCGGCGACTGGGACGAGAACGACACCGGCTGGTGGGCCTATACGGACGGTCATACGCAAAGAAAGATCGATCCGGTCAGCTGGCGGCCTGTATCCGCGGATGAAGACGGCGAATAATGACGCCGCTGGCGGCGCCGGCTTCTTTCCAATAGGTTGGACCTGTTCCAATCGGAGGTCGATTCGGAGCTTTCTGCTCCGCGACCATTCGCTCGGGAGGGATGTGCAATGGGTACTGAGAGCCTGCTTCTCTTCATTATCATCGGCGCCATCGCCGGCTGGCTCGCCGGCTTGATCGTCAAGGGTTTCGGCCTCGGCCTGATCGGCAATATCGTCGTCGGCATCGTCGGCGCCTTGATAGCCGGCTTGCTCTTCCCAAGGCTAGGATTCGCCATAGGCGGTGGCATACTTGCCTCCATTATCCACGCCACGATCGGCGCGGTGATCTTGCTCGTGCTGATCAAGCTGGTGAAGCAGGCCTGATCCTGCGAAGCACATCAAGGGCGCGCCATGAAACAGAACATGCTCTATCTCGTCATCGGCGCGCTCGTCGTCGTGGTCATCGCGCTCGGCATCTATGTCTATCGCGAGCAAACCAGGCCGGAGGGCGTGGAACTCAAGATCGACGACAAGGGAATATCGATCCAGCGGAATTGAGCGGGTGTTGGATTGGCGCGGCAAACGAGCCGATGACCCCCATCAGGCCGAAAATTGACGATAAGGCAGGGGCCGCTCCATCCTTCGATGCACCCGAAGAGAAGCCAAGCTGGACATGGAATGAGAGTGACGTATCGACACATTCGCGGTATGATCTTGGTACAGGGAGTTTGGGGCCAACCCACCTACTATTAGGAGGTTGCCATGAGGCACCAAACACTGGACCAACTGCATACGGTGGCAAAGGTACACAGAGACCCAACACCTCCTGCAATGGACCGAACCCAGCGTCTCGAACGTTGGTCAAAACTTCTTGAACGGCAGCCCAACCGACTCCTCACCGCACTTATCGGGACCGAATATCGTTCGTCACCCGAGCGCGAAATTATGCGTAGCGAAGGCTCGCCAATCTCGGTTGCCTTCGAGGATTCGATCCTGCGCGATGAGGGGCTGAAAGACGATACTTATGGCGAAGCAAAGCGTTTCTTCGAATTGACCGACAATGAGCTCCACGAAATTGTCTGCTACTGCCATGTGGGCGAGACGATGCAATCATCCTGGGCAGCGCTTTCCGTTCGTGCTGCGATTGGCTAACGCATGATCCCCCAGTGCGCGTGACTTTGGTGACAAGGTCATGCGTAGATTCGATGGTTTAGAGCGCGATCGAACGCACTTTACCGATCGCGCTCTAATGACGAGCATAGATTGCGGCAACCTTGCTATGGGCGGTCCGCGCCGAACGACTGCGGCTGGGCAGTTGATGCCGAAATGCGAGAACGCTCCGCCGTCTCGCGATAGACGCCATTGTTGCCGACCGCCAGGAGCAAGGAACGGAGCGGTGACGTGCCGTAACGCATTGAATTAACTTTGAACCATTTAACCCGCCCTTAAATCGCCGCATCTACTCTTCACCCGGAACGCCATGGAGCGACGTGCGTCCGTTCGGACGCACAGAGTGCGCTCTACGACTTTGAAGCTTCGCATCGGCCCGAAAATTGCGAGTTCGGGCCGATGCGATAGGCATCGGGACAGACAGCACAGCGCATGGCGAACCGCAGAGACAGCCGCATCGAACCGAGCTTCGAGGGACCGCCGCGGGCGAAATCCTCGGCCGGTTTTTCGGTGAGCGAGGAGGATCGCGTCGTGCCGAGCAACCGCAACACCTCTGCAAAGCGCCAATCGGCCAGGACAAAAGCGTCGCGTCGCGGGCGCGGCAAAAGCCGGCGCGGCCTGTTCGGCGTGCTCGGCCGGCTGGCCTACTGGTGCTTCGTGCTGGCCATCTGGGGCGGCATCGCCGCCGCCGGCATCGTCGTCTATTACGGCGCGAAAATGCCGGCGGCCACCACCTGGGCCATCCCCGACCGCGCGCCCAATATCAGGATCGTCTCGGTCGACGGAAAACTGCTCGCCAATCGCGGCATGAGCGGCGGCGAAGCCGTCGGCCTGCATGAAATGTCGACCTATATTCCCGAGGCCGTCATCGCCATCGAAGATCGCCGCTTCTATTCGCATTTGGGCATCGACCCGATCGGTCTGTCCAGAGCCATGGTGGCCAACGTTGTCGGCGGGCGTTTTTCGCAGGGCGGCTCGACGCTGACCCAGCAATTGGCGAAAAACCTGTTCCTGACACCCGATCGCACGCTGGAACGCAAGGTGCAGGAAGTGCTTCTGGCGCTGTGGCTCGAGCACAAGCACACCAAGGACCAGATCCTCGAAATGTATCTCAACCGGGTCTATTTCGGCTCCGGCGCCTATGGTGTCGAAGCGGCCTCGCGCCGCTATTTCGGCAAGAGCGCGCGCGACGTCACGTTGCCGGAGGCCGCGCTCCTCGCCGGCCTGTTGAAAGCGCCGTCGCGACTGTCTCCGGCGCGTGACCCGAAGGCCGCCGAGCAGCGCTCGCAGCTTGTTCTCGCCGCCATGCGCGACGAAGGCAAGATCAGCGCCAAGGAACTGACCACGGCGATGAGCGCGCCGGCGTCGCGGGTGGCATCCTACTGGACGGGCTCGGAAAACTACGTCGCCGACGCCATCGTGGAAGAACTTCCCGACCTGATCGGCGACGTGCGCGGCGACATCATCGTCGACGCCACCGTCGACCTGACGCTGCAGAAGCTCGCCGAACAATCGATCCGCCGACTGATCGACGGCAGCGGCAAAAAGCTCAATGCCAGCCAGGGCGTGCTGGTGTCGATCGACAATTCCGGCGCGGTACGCGCCATGGTCGGCGGCTATGATTATTCGACCAGCCAGTTCGATCGCGCCTCGGAGGCGCGCCGCCAGCCCGGCTCGGCGTTCAAGCCCTTTGTTTACATGGCGGCGCTGGAAGCCGGCCGCACGCCCGACAGCGTGCGCAATGACGCGCCGATCAAAATTGGCAAATGGACACCCACCAACTACGGCGGCAAGTATTTCGGCAAGGTGACGTTGGCGACGGCGCTGGCGAAGTCGCTGAACTCGGTGGCCGCCCAGCTGACCATGGAAGTCGGGCCTGACGCGGTCGTCGAGGCGGCGCATCGCATGGGTGTCCAGTCCGACCTCACGGCCAACACCTCGATCGCGCTCGGCACCTCCGAAGTGACACCGCTGGAACTGACGTCGGCCTATGTCCCCTTCGCCAATGGCGGCTACCGGCCGGATGTCCATTTCATCCGCCGGGTGACGACAGCCGGCGGCAAGGTGCTCTACGACAACAATGGCGGCGCCCCGCGCGTCATCAAGCCCGAGATCGTCGGCATGATGAACTCTATGATGATGGGCACAGTTGAAATCGGCACTGCCAGGAAGGCGGCCTTTGCCTGGCCGGCCGCCGGCAAGACCGGCACCAGCCAGAATTCGCGCGACGCCTGGTTCATCGGCTATACCGCCAATCTCACCACCGGAGTCTGGTTCGGCAATGACGACGGCGGTCCGATGAAGAAGGTTACCGGCGGCGCGCTGCCAGCGCAGGCCTGGCATGAGTTCATGGTCGCCGCGCACGAAGGCGTGCCGGTGCGGCCGCTGCCTGGAACATGGAGGTCGACGCCTGCCGATACGATCGTGCAGGACGAATTACCGCCCAACACGGCGCAACCGGCGCCGGTGCCGTCCGCTTCGGTCAGCCAATCCGCGCCGTCCGCTCAAAAAGCGTCGCCGCCTCGCGCCGTGCGTCCCGCCGAAACGGTCGATGCCGGCGGCTTCGGCATGCCGGGCGGTGGCGGCACCACCGCATCGATCAAGCGCCCGGTGCCGCCCGCCGATGTCGGCGGCCCGGTCAAGAAGCGGCAGACCTCGATCCTCGACATCCTCACCGGCGGCTGACCCCTCGTCATCGCTGCCGTGTTCCGCTACATCTGCGATTTAAAAGTGCTAGAGCGTACTTTGTGCGTCCAAAGGGACGCACGTCGCCCTAGAGAGATCGCGAATGGCTGAGACCGACACCAGAAAGACCATCGTGCTGACCGGCGCCAGCCGCGGCATCGGCCATGCCACAGTCAAGCGCTTTTCGCGTGAAGGCTGGCGCGTCATCACCTGCTCGCGCCAGGCCTTTGCCGAAGACTGCCCGTGGCCGGCCGGTCCGGAAGACCACATCAAGGTCGATCTCGCCGACCAGGAGGATGTCGGCATCGCGATCTCGGAAATCCGCCATCGGCTGGAAGCGCATGGCGGCCAGCTCCATGCGCTGGTCAACAATGCCGGCATCTCGCCGAAGCTCAAGGACGGCAACAGCCGCATGAATTCGATCGACACGCCGATGCATGTCTGGCGCGACGTGTTCCAGGTCAACTTCTTCGCACCGATCATGCTGGCGCGGGGATTGTTCAGGGAATTGGCGTCGGCCAAAGGCTCGATCGTCAACGTCACCTCGATCGCCGGTACCCGCGTGCACCCCTTCGCCGGCACCGCCTATGCGACGTCGAAGGCCGCGCTCGGCTCGCTGACGCGCGAAATGGCGCATGATTTCGGCCCGCACGGCATCCGCGTCAACGCCATCGCACCCGGCGAGATCGACACGGCGATCCTGTCACCGGGCACGGAAAAGATCGTCGAGACGATTCCGCTGCGGCGGCTGGGAACCACGGCCGAAGTCGCCGACATCATCTTCTTCCTGTGCTCACAGCAGGCGTCCTATGTGACGGGCTCGGAAATCCACATCAATGGCGGCCAGCACGTGTGAGCTTTTTCACCCTTACCCTCTCTAGTTCTTCACGGGGAGAGGGTAAGGGTGAGGGGCGGCGCCGGCTTAGGCTGCTGAAGGCGCTTTCGGTGCCGCCAAAACCTCTTCCACGATCCCACGCGCGATCTCACGCTCGCCCATGATGACCGTATCGGCTCGAGGCCCTTGAGATGCTCGACCTCGGCATCGGAGTGGGCGCGGGCGATGACGTTGATCTTCGGGTTGGCGGCGCGGGCGCGCAGCACGATCTGTCCCGCCTCGAAGGCGTTGGGGATGGCGAGGATCAGCCGGCTCGCGCCCTCCGGATTGGCTGCGGCGAATACCTCGCTGCTCGCGGCATTGCCTGACACGGTTTCGATGCCGCCGTCCCTGAGCTTCGCCAGCGTCTTGTCGGCATCCTCGATGACGAGGAAGGGTAGGGCGGCCTCCTTCAAGGACGCGCCGACGAGGCTGCCGACGCGGCCATAGCCGACCAGGATGGAATGGCCCGTAAGCGCTGTCCTGGGCGGCGGGCCGTCCTCTTTCACCGGTGCCGCAACCGAAGCCAACTGGCTTGGCTCCGTCGCGGGGCCGATCGGCTTTGCCTCGTCGAGCGACGCCGCCTTGCCGGCGCGCCTCTCCAGCCATGGTTTCATCCAGTCGACGGCAAGGAACATCAGCGGGTTGAGGACGATCGACAGGATAGCACCGGCGAGGATGAGGTCGCGTCCTTGTTCGGGCAGCAGCTTCAGCCCGACGCCGAGCTCGGCCAGAATGAAGGAGAATTCGCCGATCTGGGCCAGGCTTGCCGAAATCATCAACGCGGTCGCGATCGGATAACGGAAGGCGACGACGATGCCGAAGGCCGCCAGCGATTTGCCGATGACGATGATGGCCAGCGTCGCCAAGATCGGCCAGCCATTGCTGACCAGGCTGAACGGGTCGAACAGCATGCCGACCGAAACGAAGAACAGCACGGAAAAGGCGTCGCGGAGCGGCAGCGATTCCTCGGCCGCCCGATGGCTGAGTTCGGATTCGCTCATGATCATGCCGGCAAAGAATGCGCCCAGCGCCAGCGAGACGCCGAATAGCTTGGCCGCGCCGAAAGCGACCCCGAGCGCGATGGCCAGCACCGCCAGCCGGAACAATTCACGCGACCCGGTATGGGCGACGTAGTGCAGGATCCAGGGGATGACCCGGCGGCCGACCACCAGCATAACGACGACAAAGGCCGCGACCTTGGCCAACGTCATGCCGACGATACCCCAGACGCCGAAGCTCGCCGGCAGCGACAGCAGACTGCTATGGCTCTCCACTTGCTGCTGGCCACCCAGCACGCCGGCCAACGCCGGCAAAAGCACCAGCGCCAGCACCATGGCCAGATCCTCGACAATCAGCCAGCCGACGGCGATGCGGCCGCGCTCGGTCTCGATCAGCCGCCGCTCCTGCAAGGCACGCAGCAGCACAACGGTCGAGGCGACGGAAAGCGCCAGCCCGAACACCAGCCCCGCGCCCATCGACCAGCCGAGCATCCAGGCAAGGCCGGCGCCGAGCGCCGTCGCGAAGCCGATCTGCACGATGGCGCCGGGCACGGCGATGGCGCGGACCGACAACAAGTCCTTCAGCGAGAAATGCAGGCCGACACCGAACATCAACAGGATCACGCCGATTTCGGCCAGTTCATTGGCGAGGCCGGTATCGGCGACGAAGCCCGGCGTGTTCGGCCCGACCAGGACGCCGGCGACGAGGTAACCGACCAGCGGCGGGATGCGGAAGCGATTGGCAATTGCGCCGAAGACGAAAGCCAGCCCCAAACCGGCGACGATGGTGGCGATAAGCGGCGTGTCTGCGGCATTGTCTATGGAGCGCCTTTCAAAATTACGATGTCGGATATGCACCGCCCGAAGCAGCCGCCTTGCAATATGGCGGCCCGGATGGCCGCGAGGCAACCCGCAAATGCCATGGATCGACGACAAGGGTGGCAGAAGGCGGGTCGCCTCGGGCTGGCAATGGTTGCTGCTAAAAAGAGATGGCCTGCGCGCCTGATGCCCGATCAGGCGGCCTGCAGCAGGTTTTCGATGTCGACGATGGTGTGGTTGGTCAGCGTCTTGGGAATTTCCGCTGTGATTTTCTCGGCAACTTCCTTGTGCAGTTTTCGACGCATGTCACCCAGTACCTGCGGCGGTGCGATCAGCACCATCTCCTTGAAGGCGCCGCGATGCGCGAGCTTGTATAGGCGCTCGGCAACTTCGTCGGCGAAACGCTCCTTGCCGAGGCGATGCCAGTCAGTGTCCTCGACTGCGCTGCGGTGGACGGATGGGCCGTCGCTGTAGCGGCCAGGGCGGTCCGAACCTTGCTCTCGCGTCGCCGGATTTTCCTGTTCCATCTCCTGCACGACCTGAAGGTCGGGATATTGGGTGTCGCCGCGGTTCTCAAGGAACAGTGCCTTCTCGCCGTCGGCGACCACGACCCACAGTCCGCGTTTCAGCTTGAGGTTGTTCACCGGAGCGCTCCTTTTTCTGTTTTTCATGGTTTTCCAGGCCCGTCTCTGGAGCCATTGCCGCAGCTGGACAGCCAGGCTCGGATTCGCAGAGGAGCAAACGCGCGCCGAGGCAGGAATGTTCCGGTGACGACAAGCACGGCGAGCAAGCCAACCAGCGCGGATGACGGTGCTCAGAGCATGTCGGCTTTAATCTACTAGATTGGTAGAATTAGAAAAAAGTGTTTTGTAATATATCTCGCTTGTCGCTAGAACGGCCGCAGATCAAGGCTCGCAACAGCGGCTTGGATCCGCTCCACTCGTGGGTGTGGAATTTTTTTCTCCTGCCTCTGGGGCTTGCGGAAAAGCGATTGCTTCACACGAAGCGATGCGCGAGTGCGTTCCTTCTGCTTTTTCGCGCCCGCGCGTAAAACCGACAGCGTATTCAGGATTCCGCTCGCTATGCCGCAGGCCCCCGCCAAGCTCAACGCCTTTCCCGTCTTTATGCGGGTCGCTGGCGAAGCCGTGGCCATCGTCGGCGGCGGCGAGGAGGCTCTGGCCAAGGCGCGGCTGATCGGCCAGTCAAGCGCCGTCTTGTGCATCATAGCCGATGCCCCCGAGCATGATTTGCTGGCCTTCATCGCCGCGAATGGCGCCGTCCACATCGCTGCCGCCTATGAGGCTGCGCATCTCGAAGGCGCGGTGATGGTGTTTGCTGCCAGCGGCAACGAGGCGCTTGACCGCCGCGTTGCCGAGGATGCGCGCCGGCTGGGCATTCCGGTCAATGCCGTCGACCGGCCGGAGCTGTGCGATTTCTTCACCCCGGCGCTGGTCAACCGCGCGCCGGTCGCCATTGCCATCGGCACGGAAGGGGCCGGACCGGTGCTTGCCCAGATGCTGCGCAGCCGCATCGACCGCATGCTGTCGCCGTCGCTCGGGCCGCTTGCTTCGCTTGCTGCCTCGTTGCGCGGCACTGTTGAGAGATTGCTGCCGAAAGGCAATGCCCGCCGCCGCTTCTGGAGCGAGTTTTTCGGCGGCGCGCCGGCCCGCGCCATGGAGGCTGGCCAGCTTTCGCAGGCGCACGGTGCCGCCGTCGACCTGTTGCTTTCGAACGCGCTGGCATCGGGTCACATTGCCCTGGTTGGCGCGGGTCCCGGCGCCGAAGACCTGCTGACGCTGCGCGCCCACCGGCTGCTGATGGAAGCCGATCTCATCGTCCATGATGCGCTGGTGCCGGAGGCGATCGTCGCCATGGGCCGTCGCGACGCCGAGCGTCTGCCGGTAGGCAAACGCAAGGGCTGCCACACCAAGAGCCAGGCCGAGATCAATGCGCTGCTGATCGAACTCGGCCGCGACGGCAAGCGCGTCGTGCGGCTGAAATCCGGCGATCCGCTGGTGTTCGGCCGGGCGGGTGAGGAAATGGCAGCGCTGCGCGATGCCGGCATCGCCTATGAGGTGGTTCCGGGCGTCACCGCGGCCTTCGCCGCCGCCGCCGATTTCGAGCTGCCGCTGACGCTGCGCGGCGTGTCGTCGTCGATGGTGTTCACCACCGGCCACGACCTCAAGGGAAATTCGCTGCCCGACTGGGCCAAGCTCGCCATTTCCGGCGCCACCGTCGCCGTCTATATGGGCCGCTCGGTCGCGGCCGAGGTTGCCGGCCGGCTGATCGAGGCCGGCCTGTCGCCGGATACGGCGGTCGCCGTGGTCGAGAATGCCAGCCTTGCCAACCGGCGCCGTTTCCACGGCACGCTCGCCGACCTGCCGTCGCTGGAGATTCGCGCCGACCTTACCGGTCCGGTCATGACCATCATCGGCGATGCGGTCGCCGGCGCCAATTTTGAACGTTCCGAGCCGCTGGCGGCACACAGGCATGAAGGCGCGGCCCAAACAGCCGCCGAAGGAGCTGAACGATGAAAGTCCTGACTGCAAACCGCCTCGCCGACGGCGAAGCCGTCTGGTACGCCAATGGTGGCTGGGCCGAGACCATCGACAATGCCGATGTCGCCTATGACAAGGCGGCTGAAGACCGGCTGGAGGCGATCGGCGCCACGGCTTCTGCCAACAATGAAGTGGTCGACGTCAATCTGATCGATGTAACCGTCGCCAATGGTGTGGTCGAGCCGGTCCGGCTGCGCGAAAAGATCCGCGCCGCCGGCCCGACCAACCGCAACGACCTGGGCAAGCAGGCCCGCCCGGTAGCCGCCCGGGCGGCGTAAACGACCACATTGAAGACAACGGGCGGAGGCGCCCGGAAAGACCAGACATGTACCGTTACGATGAGTTCGATCACGATTTCGTCCAGGCCCGCGTCGCCGAGTTCAGCGATCAGATCGCGCGGCGGCTTGCCGGCGAGATCACCGAGGATCAATTCCGACCGCTGCGGCTGATGAACGGCGTCTACCTGCAGTTGCACGCCTACATGCTGCGCATCGCGGTGCCTTACGGCACGCTGAACAGCAAGCAGCTGCGCATGCTCGGCCACATCGCCCGCAAATACGACAAGGGCTACGGCCACTTCACGACGCGCCAGAACATCCAGTTCAACTGGCCGGCGCTGTCGGACATTCCGGCGATCCTGACCGATCTGGCGAGCGTCGAGATGCACGCCATCCAGACCAGCGGCAACTGCATCCGCAACGTCACCGCCGACCACTTTGCCGGTGCCGCCGCCGACGAGGTGGCCGATCCGCGTCCTTATGCGGAAATCCTGCGCCAATGGTCGTCGGTGCATCCGGAATTCTCGTTCCTGCCGAGAAAATTCAAGATCGCGGTGACCGGTGCCGAGCGCGACCGCGCCGCCATCCAGACGCATGACATCGGCCTGCATTTGAAGAAGAACGCTGCCGGCGAACTCGGTTTCGCCGTCTATGTCGGCGGCGGCCAGGGCCGTACGCCGATGATCGCCAAGAAGATCCGCGACTTCCTGCCCGAGGCCGACCTTCTGTCCTATTGCACGGCGATCCTGCGCGTTTACAACCTCTACGGCCGCCGCGACAACAAATACAAGGCGCGCATCAAGATCCTCGTCCACGAGACCGGCGTCGAGGAGATCACCCGCCAGGTCGAGGCCGAATGGCAGGAGCTGAAGGATGCGGATCTAAAACTGCCGGAAGCCGACATCCGCGCCATCGATGCCTATTTCGCACCACCGGCGCTGGTCGAAAGGCCGGAAGGCGACGAGGCCGTCAAGCTCGCCCGCCTCGATTCGAAGGGCTTTTCGGAATGGCTCGACCAGAACGTGGTGACCCACCGTCACCCCGATTATGCCGCCGTGACCATCTCGCTCAAGGGCATTGGCGAAGCGCCGGGCGATGCCTCCGACAGCCAGATGGAAGCGGTCGCCGACCTTGCCGAAAAATATGCTTTCGACGAGCTGCGCGTCAGCCATGAGCAGAACCTGATCCTGCCGCATGTCGCGCGGGCCGACCTCAAGGCGGTCTATGACGCGCTGGTCGACATCGGACTGGCGACCGCCAATTCCAACCTGATATCAGACATCATCTCGTGCCCGGGCCTCGACTATTGCGCGCTGGCCACGGCGCGCTCGATTCCGGTGGCGCAGGAAATCTCGCGTCGTTTCGCTTCGCTCGAGCGTCAGCGCGAGATCGGCGAATTGAAGCTGAAGATTTCCGGCTGCATCAATGCCTGCGGCCATCACCATGTCGGCCATATCGGCATCCTCGGCGTCGAGAAGAAGGGCGCCGAACTCTACCAGGTCACGCTCGGCGGCTCGGCCGACGAGAACACCTCGGTCGGCGAGATCATCGGCCGCGGCTTCAGCTCGGCAGAAATCACCGACGCCATCGAGCAGATCGTCGAGACCTATCTCGGCCTCCGGCTCGACAGAAACGAAAAATTCATCGACGCCTACCGCCGTGTCGGTCCCGCGCCGTTCAAGGAGGCGCTCTATGCTGGCGAAGCCAAGGCCGCTTGATCGTATCGTCGACGTCGAGGCCGGCATCGCCGCCGAAGCGGCGGGGCTCGATGCGCTCTATGGTCATCTGAAGCCGCTGGAGATCATCGAGCGGTCGGCCCGGGAATTCTTTCACGGTGAAATCGCCGCAGTTTCGTCGTTCGGGGCGGATTCTGCAGTGCTTCTGCACATGATCGCCAAGATCGACCGGACGCTGCCGGTCATCTTCCTCGACACCGGCAAGCACTTCGAGGAGACGCTCGGCTATCGCGACGCGCTGGTTGCCGATTTCGGGCTGACCGATATCAGGGTGATCACGCCCGAAGAAGCGGCGCTCGAACGGATCGATCCGGCCGGTAATCTGAACGAAACCGACACCGATGCCTGCTGCGAGGTCCGCAAGGTCGAGCCGCTGGCGCGCGGCGTCGAGCCGTTCCGCGCCTGGTTCACCGGCCGCAAGCGTTTTCAGGCGACGACGCGGGCATCCCTGCCGGTGTTCGAGGCGGTCGGCTCGCGCATTCGCATCAACCCGCTGGCGCATTGGACGACGTCAGACCAGGCCAACTATATGCGCGCGCATGCGCTGCGTGAGAATCCGCTGGTCGCCTATGGCTATCTCTCGATAGGCTGCTTCCCGTGCACGCAGCCGGTGCAGCCGGGCGAGGATGCACGCAGCGGCCGCTGGGTGGGGCACGCCAAGACAGAGTGCGGCATCCATTTGTCGGGGCTGGAGAAGTCGCTGACCGACGCATCGCTTTAGGGTATGTCGATTTCAGGTGAGGCTGGCCTGCGAATGGCGGCACGTACCCAACGTACGCTCCGCTCCGGTTCTCGGAAGCCACCATTCTCGGCTCGGCCTGACCTGAATCTCAACACACCCTCGAGCGTTTTGAACTTTAGAATTTTGTGGACTTGGGAATTTCTCGATGAGTGAATCGATAGCGGAAAACGCCACCCGCCTCTGGACCCCGACAGGTTTTAGCGAGGACGAGTGGAGCCATGCCGAGAGCGCCGACGCACTGTCCGGCAATGGCCGCTTCATCCTGCCGCTGCAGGCGTTTCTCGACCTCGATCCGGCGGTGCGCCGGTCGGCGAAGGAGCGCCTCGGCGTACTGCTTCAGCCCGGCGATCAGCTCGAAAAGATCGCGGACCTGCTCGACCAGATATCGCTGGTGGCGCTGGCCTTCCCGGCTTTCAGTGACGGCCGCTCCTTCTCCAAGGGCGAACTGCTGCGCAGCCGCTACCGTTTCGAGGGCGCGGTCCGCGCCACCGGACAGGTTCTGGTCGACCAGCTTCCGCATATGCTGCGCCTCGGCTTCGACGAGTTCGAAGTATCAAATCCAGTGTTGCTGAAACGGCTCGAGGAAGGCCGCACCGGCGGTCTGCCGCTCTCCTACCAGCCGACCGTGAAGCCGGAGGCCAAGGGCCCCAAATATTCCTGGCGGCGGGTGCGCGCCGGCTGATCTTCCCGACGGAGCAGGGCGCATCTGGTCGGACCACTTTGCCGATTCAATCTTTTATTTTCGGCATCCGCACCTTAAGATAAGGCCTATTATTTCGCGATCCGAAATAAATTCGCCACCAAGGGAGGAACCGGGAATGGCTGGTAAGAAGATATTGATGCTCGTTGGCGAGTTCAGCGAGGAATACGAGATTTTCGTCTTTGAACAGGCCATGCATGCGGTCGGCCACACGGTCCATGTCGTGTGTCCCGACAAGAAGGCGGGCGATATCCTGAAGACGTCGCTGCACGACTTCGAGGGTCATCAGACCTATACGGAAAAGCTTGGTCACGACTATATCCTCAACAAGACGTTTTCCGAGGTCAATCCGGCTGAATACGATGCCGTCTATGCGGCGGGCGGGCGCGGGCCGGAGTATATCCGCATCGACAAGCGCGTGCAGGCGCTGGTGCGGCATTTCCACGAGACCGGCAAGCCGATCTTCACCATCTGCCACGGCGCCCAGATCCTGATGGCGGTCGATGGCGTGCTACGTGGCAGGGAGGTCGCGGCGCTGCAGTATTGCGAGCCGGAAGTCACGCTCGCCGGCGGCACCTATATCGATGTCGCGCCGACCGGCGCCCATGTCGACGGCAACCTGGTTTCGGCCAAAGGCTGGCCGGGCCTGGCCGCCTTCATGCGCGAATGCCTGAAAGTGCTCGGCACCGAGATTCGCCACGGCGAGATCCTGATGCGCGACGAACGCCAGGCGGCTTGAGCTAGATCTTATAAAAGCCGCCGCACCTGTGGTGCGGCGGCTTTACAGCGCCGCGCATTCCTTCTTGGGATGCGCTTTACTTTACGCAGTCATCCGCGCTTCGCGAAACGACACCAGCTTGCTGCGGCTCTCATCCCACAGCGCCAGCTTGACGCAGCGCAGGCTGTCGAGAAGCGTGACGCGGCCAATTTCGCGCAGTTCCGGATAGTCCCTCAGGACCTCCTGCAGACGATAGCACGGCACCTTGGCGGAGAGGTGGTGCACGTGATGGACGCCGATATTGCCGGTGAACCAGTTCAGTACCGGCGGCAGGTCGTAATAGGACGAGCCGTGCAGGGCCGCATGCTGGAACTCCCATGCGGAGTCCTTTGCCCACTCTGTCTCTTCGAACTGGTGCTGGACATAGAACAGCCAGATGCCGGCGGACCCGGCGAGAACGACGATAGGCAAATGGACGACCAGGAACGCTTCGAGGCCGACGAACCAGACGAGGGCGGCGGCGGCGACCGCGATGGCCGCGTTGGTGGCCATCGACGACACCCAGGGCGTGAGGCCGCCTCGCATCATGCCGACCGGCAGTCTCTGCTCAAAAATGAAAAGCCAAATGGGGCCGAGGCCGAACATGACGAGCGGATGGCGATAGAGACGATAGGCAAGGCGGCCCCGCCAGGACATCTGCCGATATTCCGCGACAGTCAGCGTCTTGATGTCGCCCGTGCCGCGCTCATCGAGATTGCCGGCGCTGGCATGATGGGTTGCGTGGGCACGTCGCCAGCAATCGTAAGGCGTCAAAGTCAGGATGCCCAGGCCGCGGCCGATCCAGTCGTCGGCGGTGCGGTTGGCGAAGAAGGAACCGTGGCCGCAATCGTGCTGGATCATGAAGATCCGCACCAGAAAGCCGGCGGCCGGAAGGATGAGGATCAGACCCCACCAATGGCCATAGGCATAGGCAGCCGAGGACAGTGCCCACAGCGTGGCAAAGGGGATGAGAGTGATGGCAAGTTCGACGGCGCTGCGCCGCCTGTCAGGTTTCTTGTAGCGCGCCAGGATCTTCAACCAGGCACGCTTGCTGTTCGCTACAGCTTCGGGGGAAATCATGTTCATCAGGAAGCATAGACGGACCATTTCGTCGCCGCAAGCCAAGCATCACGCAAAGTTACTGCGGGTAATTGTCGCGCGACGCGCAAGCTGCGGCAAAAGGCATGCCAATGGCGCGCAGCGACAGGCGTGTGTGTTGTCTATCGCCGGTTGCCACCGGCGGCTACGCTGCTTTCGATGCCGTCCAGGCGGTCAAGCAATTCCCTGAAACGATCGGGAATGTCGTTCTCCGTCCGGAACGCCGGCAACGCGCGCAGAAAGTGCATCGTTGCCTCCGTGCCGAACTGGCGCCTGATGCCGGCCGCCAGCCTTTCACGTCTTTCGTCATCGTTGGGGGCGCCATTCTTACGGTCGCCGTCGTTGCGGGTCGCCATCTCAAAATCCTGTGTCGGTTTCGAAACTCTTCCAGCAGACGAATGGTTCCCCCATCGCAGCATCTTGGCAAGCAAAGCCGGTGGTTACAGTAAAATTTGAATTAATATCGAAAGGTCTCCATGATGCGTCGTCAAAAGCGCGAGCGGCCTGTCCAGTATCGCTTGCCCCTTGATTTTTGGCCGCCAAACCTCGATATCGGGCACAAAATCCACATCATTTGAAATGACGGGAAACGGCGATGAGCGACCAGGCAAAAGACGAACGCGCGCCCGATGAAGCCGAGACGGCCGGGGCTGCCACCGAACACACGCAAGGCAGCGCCGACGGCGACTATGAAGCGCTTGTGCGGCTGCTGAAGGAAAACGACGAGTTGAAGGACCGCGCGCTTCGCGTCGCAGCCGAGATGGAGAATCTGCGCCGCCGTACCGCCCGTGACGTGCACGATGCACGCGCCTATGCGGTTGCCAATTTCGCCCGTGACATGCTGTCGGTATCGGACAATCTGCGCCGCGCACTGGATGCGATCCCGGCTGAGTCCAAGGCGTCGGGTGATGCCGGTTTGAAGTCACTGATCGAGGGCGTCGAGCTCACCGAGCGCGCCATGCTATCGGCGCTCGAGCGGCACGGAGTGAAGAAGCTCGAGCCGGAAGGCGAGAAATTCGACCCGAATTTCCACCAGGCGATGTTCGAGGTGCCCAATCCGGAGGTGCCGGCCAACACGGTGGTCCAGGTCGTGCAGCCCGGCTATTCGATCGGCGAGCGGGTGCTGCGGCCGGCCATGGTCGGCGTTGCCAAGGGCGGTCCCAAGCATGTGGCTGGCGAAGCCCCGGTCGAGCCAGGGCCGGTGAATGAGCAAGCTGAGAAGGATGCGTAAGTTAGGGGAGTAGGGGGGTAGGGCAGTATGGGAGTAGGGAATAACGCTACTTAGATAAAGTAGAGCAATTGCCTACTCCGGCCGTTGCCTTCTCTCCCCCTACTCCCCTACTGCCTTATTCCCCTACTGCCCTACTCAGGCCGCGAAACGCTGGGCTTCCCCGCCATAATAATTGACGTAGCGGGCGCCGATCTCCTTGACCGGCATCACCACGAACACGTCGACGGTCGAGAATTCGCGGTCGATGACGCAGCCGTCGCCGATGCGCGCGCCGACGCGCAGATAGCCCTTGACCAGCGGCGGCATCGCCGCGATCGCGGCCTTGGCGTTGACCGCCTCGATCGGCATCAAATCCATGGAGCAGTAGCGCCCGGCGACCGCGCGCACGTCCCAGGCCGATTTCGTCCGGCAGTGATGGGCGAGATAGGTCAGCGCTTCGGCGTGCGCCGCCGGCACGGTGCCGGGGAACGAGGCGCAACCGGTCATCACGCCGATCCCATAATGGTTGATATAGGCCCAAATACCTTGCCAGAGCGCCTCGATGGTGCGCTTCGAGCGGTATTCCGGCAAGACGCAGGAGCGGCCGAGCTCGAGGAAACGCTGGCCGGGATGGCGGGCGATAAGATTGGTCAGCTCAAACTCGCCCTCGGAATAGAAGCCGCCGGCCGCTGCCGCGATTTCCTGCCGCAACAGGCGGTAGGTGCCGACAATGCGGCGATGCTCGGGACCGGACAGCGAGGTGTCAAAGACGAGCAGATGATCACAGAGCGGATCAAAATGGTCGGCGTCGCGGCGGTCCTGTACCTGAAACAGGGTTTTCCTGGCGCCGAGCTCGTCATAGAACACCCGGTAGCGCACTTCCTGCGCGGCGGCGATCTCGGCCTCGTTGCGTGCGAGCCGCACTTCGAGGTTGCCGATACGGCCAAGCGCTTCGCCTTTTATGACAGCATCGACGTTGCGCCTGGTGAGCAAAGCACCCCTGGCGTTCGGCCGAGCGTCACATTCCGGCATAACTGTATGCACGAGTGATTCTCCTTCGAGCCATCCCTCTTGGCACGGGGATACGGCGTAGGTGCAACAGGATTGTGACAGTACCGTGATGCGGCCCCGCCGGCAATACTTCGTCGGCTGGGCAACCCTTCAACCGGCTATGTTCTGCAGGTAAGCCAGGCAAGGACAGCCGGCGGATCAAGCGGCCACGTGACCCTCGACCGCATGGACAAGCGCGTCGGGGTCGAGCGGCTTGGTGACGAAGCCGCTGGCGCCATGGGCGAGCACTGCGTGGCGGGTCGTTTCCTGACTGTCCGCCGATAGCACCATGATCGGAACCGGCGACACGGCGGTTTCCTCCTCGTGCCGGCGGATGGCGGCGATCGCGTCCAGCCCGTCCATGACAGGCATGTGCAGGTCCATCAGCACCACGTCGAAGCGGTACTTGTGGTCGGTGCCGGTGATGGCCTCGACGGCGGCCTTGCCGTTGCCGACCAGTTTCACGCGATGCCCGGCCTTCAGCAGCGTGGCACGGGCAAGCATGGCGTTGATGTCGTTATCCTCGGCGATCAGCACGGACAGGCCCCGCCGCCGGCTGCCAATGGCGCGGGCGGTTGGTGCGCCGCGCTTTTCCGGCTGCGGCTGGGTGAGGGCAGGCACGCTGCTGGTCAAAAGCACGCGAAGCAACGTTTCGCCACGCACCGGCCTTGCCAGAAAGGTGGCGTAGCCGCTGGCGCGGAAGTCGCCCAGCATGCCGCGGTCGGTCGGCGCGATCAGTGTGATCGCCTCGCAATCGGCAAAGCCGCTCTGGCGAAGGCGCTTGAGCAACCTGCCGTCGCCTTCCTCCATGGCCGCATCGACCAAAAGCGCGTCGCAGCCTTCGGCGAAGGACGCTGCCTGGGCGGCGGTGGTGGCCAGATCGACCTTGCCGCCATTGGCGCGGATGGTGCGGGCGATGGCGTCGGCCTCGATGGCGTTCTTCGACAGAATCACGGCGCGCCCCGACAGCGCATCCCGACGGCTCTGCGGCGGCTCGGTGGCCGATATTGCAAGGATTTCGAAGACGAATTCCGAACCCTGGCCGAGCTGGCTCGACACCGAGATCGTGCCGCCCATGGCGATCACCAGGCGCCTGGAGATGGCAAGACCGAGCCCGGCGCCGCCATGCGCGCGAGTCGACGTGCCGTCAGCCTGTTCGAATTCCTCGAAGATGCGCTCCAAGTCGTCCTCGTGCAGGCCGGGACCGGTGTCGGTGACGGTGAAGCATATGCGGTCGGTGGTTTCGGTGCGGGCACGAGCGATGCTCACCAACACGCCGCCGCTGTCGGTGAACTTGATGGCGTTGCCGATGAGGTTGAGCAGCACCTGCCTGACTCTTCCAGGATCGGCTGATATCATCTGCGGCACGTCGGGTTCGACATGGCAGCCAAGGCCGATGTTCTTGGCGAAGGCACGCGCCGCCAGGAGTTCTACGATGTTGTCGGCGATCTCGCGCACCGACATTGGCTGCGGTTCGGGATCGAAGCGGCCGGCCTCGATCTTGGAATAGTCGAGCAGGTCCTCGATCAGCGCCAGCAGCGCGCTGGCCGAGGTCGAGATGGCGCCGACATAGGTCCGTTGTTGCGGCGAGAGCCCGGTGTCCGCTAGCAGCTTGGCCATGCCCATGATGCCGTTCATCGGCGTGCGGATCTCGTGGCTGACGGTGGCGAGGAAGCGCGATTTGGCCTGGCTTGCATATTCGGCTCGCTCGCGGGCGGTGATCAGCGACGTTTCGGCGTGCTTGCGGGCGGTAATGTCGCGGGCGATGGCGCGATGAGAGACAGCACCGCTCTCCTTGTCGCGCACGGACAGTTCGATCCATGAGAACCAGCGCGGGCCGCTCGGTGTTCTAATGGCGACGTCGGTGGAGCTCAGGCATTCATGATCGGAAAAAGCGGCATCGGGAACGATGCCGACGTCGATGCCGAGGTCGGCCAAGGCCTTGCCGGCAAGGTCGCGCTGGTCGGCTCCGACAAGCTCGGCGAAAACCTTGTTGGCATAGACGATGTGGCCGTCACGGTCGCGATGGACGACGAGATCGCCAAGCGCGTCGATCAACCCGCGAAAGCGTTCCTCGCTCTCCTGCATCTCCCACACGCGGTCGGCCAGGCTCTCAACCTCGGCGCGGCTGCGCGCTGCGGTCTCGCCAAGCAGCGCAACCGTGCGGCGCGCCGTGCGCCTGGCACGCATATGCACGGCAAGGCCTGCCATGCCAGTCGACAAAAGCCCGACGGTGATGAAGATCGGCGCGCCGGTCAGATGCGACAGGCCCGCCAGCACGACGATGGCGACGAGCATCAGGAACGGCAGGCCTTCGCGATTGGCGGCGGGCAATTCAGGCGCCAGTGGCGGCGCCGCGATATGCTGCCGGCTTGGCGCCTCCGGGCCGATCCCGTCGACGTTTTCGGCGCTCTCTGTTTCTCTGATGCCGGATTCCGTGACCATGCGGAAACCCTTGCCAGACAGAGATTATGGAAAATTGCCGCGGATCGTTCGAATTTTAGCGGTCGCGCGGTTTTTGCCTCTCCGCTCCTGAAGCGCGTCGCGTTTGGCCGGCCTCATGCGAGGCGCTTCACCGCTGCACACCCTGGGTCATGCTTTTGCTCGACATGCATTAAAAACCGGAGAAGGAAGAGCTCACATGTCCACCACCACGCGACCGCGGACCTTGCCCTCGACGATATCGTGCGCGGCGTCGATGATGCCATCGAAGCCAATGGTCGTGGACAGGTTGGCGAGCTTCTGGAGGTCGAGGTCCGTGCCGATGCGGCGCCACGCCTCCATGCGGACCGTTTTTGGCGCCATCACCGAATCGATGCCGAGCAGACAAACGCCGCGCAGGATGAACGGGGCGACGCTCGTCGGCAGATCCATGCCGCCGGCCAGGCCGCAGGCGGCGACGGCGCCGCCATAGGAGGTCATCGAAAGGACGTTGGCCAGGGTGTGACTGCCGACCGCGTCGACGCCGCCGGCCCAGCGTTCCTTGGCGAGTGGCTTTGCCGGCTGGGCAAGCTCGTCGCGCGAAATCACCTCCGAAGCACCCAGGTCGGTCAGGTAGGAACTTTCAGCGCTGCGGCCGGTCGAGGCGACGACGTGATAGCCGAGGCTGGACAGAATCGAAACCGCGACCGAGCCGACGCCGCCGGCCGCGCCCGTCACCACGACGGGGCCGCGTTCCGGCACGATGCCGTGCCGTTCCAGCGCAATAACGCAAAGCATGGCGGTGTAACCTGCCGTGCCGACCGCCATCGCATCATGCGGGCTCATGCCCTGGGGCAGCGGCACCAGCCAGTCGCCCTTGACACGGGCGCGCTCGGCATAGGCGCCAAAATGCGTCTCGCCGACGCCCCAGCCGTTCAATATGACCTTGTCCCCCGTGCGCCAGTCGGCATGGGAGGACGAGATGACGGTGCCGGCGAAATCAATGCCCGGCACCAGCGGCCAGCGGCGGATCACCGGCGCCTTGCCGGAGATGGCGAGGCCGTCCTTGTAGTTCACCGTCGTCGCCTCGACGGCGACGGTGACATCGCCTTCCATCAGGTCGGCTTCGGTAAGGTCGGTGATCGCGACCGATTGCTTCTTCTCGGCGTCGCGCGAAACGAGGATGGCTTTGAAGGTTTCGGGCATGTCTTCTCCTCGGGCTTCTTGAATGGACACTGTATGGCGGCAGAAGGCCAGGTCAATCGCTTGAGGGCTTGGCTTCGCGCCGCCAACCGATGAGTTCGTCGAAGACGACCGACGCCGCACCGACCGCGATGAAGGCGTCGGCGAGGTTGAAGATGGCGAAGGACCATACCGGGGTGTGGAACAGGATATAGTCGATCACGTGACCATAGGTGGCGCGGTCGAACAGATTGCCGAGCGCGCCACCGACGATCAGCGCAAAGCCGATGCGGGTAAGCACGTGGCTGGGCGGAGTGCGGGCCGCGAGATAGAGCACGAAAGCGACGACGAAAGCGGCGATGACCACCAGGCCGGTGTCACCGAAGGACGAAAACATCGAGAAGGCGATGCCGGTGTTGTAGGTGCGATACAATGCCAGGAACGGGACAAGATCGACCTTTTCCTGAAAAGGGAGGCCGGTCTCGACCAGATATTTCACCCACTGGTCGAGCGTCACCGCGGCGGCGACCAGCACGACGTAGGGCAACCAGGATTTTGCCGTTGGGGATTTCACCATTCGGGATGTCACGGTCAGGCGCCCTCCGGGGCAAGTTTCAGCGCGCCGCGCCGGATCTCGAACAGCATGATGCCGGTGGCCACCGCGAGATTGAGCGAATCGGCCCGACCGGACTGTGGAATCCGCAGCAATCTGTCGCAGCTTTCGGCCAGGCTTTCGGGCAGGCCCTGCTGTTCGTTGCCCATCATCAGCAGCACCGGGCCTTTGGAAAAGTCGACCGAACGGTAATCGACCGCACCCTTCAGATGTGTGCCGGCAACAAGGCCACGAAAGCTTTTTCGCCACGCAAGGAAGGCTTCCGGCGTCGCCTTGGCGACCGGCACGGCGAAGATCGAGCCCATCGTGGCGCGCACGGTCTCGACGGAAAAAGGATCGGTGGTCTCGCCGACCAGGATGATGCCCTTGGCGCCAACGGCATCGACGGTGCGGATGACGGTACCGAGATTGCCGGGATCGCGCACGCGGTCCAGCGCCACCCAGACATCGCCGTCTTGAGCGCGGATGTCCTTCAGCGGCAGGAACTTTTGCGAAAAGACGCCGACCACCATTTGCGGGTTGTCGCGGCGGGTGATGGCGACGAGCACTTTTTCCGAAACTTCGAGCACGGTGCCGCCGGCGGCAACCGTGCGTGCCGCGACCTTTTCGACCGCCGCGTTGCCGCGTCCGGCTTTGGCGAAGACCAGCGTCCGGATCGACCAGCCGAGGTCGAGCGCGTCGATGACCAACTTCAGCCCCTCGGCCATGAATGCGTTCTGCTGGTCGCGGTATTTCTTCAGCGAGAGCGCCTTGATGTCCTTGATCAACGGATTGGCAAGGCTGGTGACTTCCTTCACCTGCCCTGGCGCGCCGGGGTGCCGCTCGCTCATTCAGGCCACCCAGCGCGAGAACAGCGAGGTGGACAGCGCCCGGCCGGCGGATTTCTCGCGGATAATCAGTTCGCCGGATTCGACCGTGCCGCCCATGCCGGCAAAAGTGTCGCGCATCAAGGCATGGATGGCGAAGAAGGAAGCGCGGATCGAATAGGCGGTCAGCACGACAGCGAGCGGCTTCGGCGTCAGGATCGAGCGGCAGAGGTCGGTCAGATCAGGCAGGTCCTCGAACAATTGCCAGACCTCGCCCCTGGGGCCACGGCCATAGGCGGGCGGATCGAACAGGACGATGTCGTAACGGCTGCCACGGCGCTCCTCGCGCTCGGCGAATTTTAGGGCGTCGTCGACGATCCAACGGATCGGCTTTTGCGACAGGCCCGCCATCTCCTGGTTCTCCCTGGCCCAGCCGATCGCCTTCTTGGAAGCATCGACATGGGTGACCTCGGCGCCGGCGCGCGCCGCCACCAGCGAGGCAAGGCCGGTATAGCCGAACAGATTCAGCACTTTGACCGGCCGCTTCGCCGCCGCGATCAGCCCGGCCATGTGATCCCAGTGCGAGGCCTGCTCGGGGAACACGCCGACATGGCGAAACGAGGTGAAGCGGCCGAGATAATCGATGCCGTCATGCTTCATTGGCCAGGTTTCGCCGAGCGGCGTCTTGGGGAAGCGCCAACGGCCGATGCCTTCCTCGTCGGTGTCGCCGGTGAAAATGGCGTCGGCGCGGTCCCAGTCCTTGGCCGGCAACGCTTTTTGCCAGATCGCCTGGCCTTCAGGCCGAACGATGCGATAGGGGCCGTACTGCTCGAGCTTCTGTCCGGCACCGCTGTCGAGCAACGCGTAGTCGGCGTTGGGCGCGACTTCGAGGATCAGCGGCAGGTGTTCGGCGGGCAGGGCGCCGTCGCGGCGGGAAAGGACGCGCGGCGCGGCTATCGGCTCGGTGCGGTTGCCCGATGCACCGGTTCCGCGCGGTTCCGCCCCGCCCTTTGCGGGCTGATGCGAGCGGCTGTCGCGGCGTTTGTCGCGAAAAGGTTTCAAGAAGAGCATCTCCGGGGCGACGTGGCCCGCTTCTGCCACAGCACATTCACCGGCGCAATAAACGCAGTCGCTGGACATTCCCGAAACGGTCAGCCGCGCTTGATGAAAAGCAGGGCGACAACCAGCGATACGAAACCGACGGCCTTGAAGCCGGCGACGATCAGATGGCCGGTTTCCCAGCGCAGCCGGATCGCTTCGAAATTCTCCGGAATCGGCCCAGGCACCCAGGTGGCCAGAATATCGTTCGCCGGCTTGACGAGAGCAAACCACATCGCAAGAGACACCGCATAGATCACGGCAGCGGCCAACGCATACCAGAACGCTGGACGGTCATTGCGCAGCATCCAAGCGAGCAGTCCCGGACAGCCGATCGCGGCCACGTCGAGTGGCGCGCCAATGACGGCAAACAGCTGGAACTGGGCGTTGAAGACAGTGGCCTCGCGCCAGAGCGAAGGCGACCACTTCGTCAGCCGAGGAGCCGATTCCAGGACATGGGCGAAGGACGGTCCAAGGCTGAGCGCCGCGACAACGGCGGCCAAGATGGACCAGAACAACAGGAACCCGCGTATCTCCATAACGCCCGAACAACGGGGTGACGCCGGAGACGTTCCCCGTCGGAAGGGGGTAGGGGGGTAGGGGGTAAGGGAGTAAGGGAGTAGGGCAGTAGGGGAGTAGGGGAGTAGGGCAGTAGGGCAGTAGGGCAGTAGGGCATAAAGCAGTAAGTGAATAGGGAAAGATGGCTTGCACGAAGCCGATCCAATGGTACAACTCCCCCCTACTCCCCTACTCCCCTACTCCCCTACTCCCCTAACTTCCCCATCGCCTTGTACACCGCAATGCCGGCAGCGAGGTCTTCGAGGGCTGCGCCGACCGATTTGAACAGCGTGATCTCACCGGGGCTCTGGCGGCCCTTCTTCTGGTCGCGTGCCAATTCATGCAGGTCGGCGACGATGGCTTGCGCCTCCAGCACGCCCGAGGCCAGTGGCTGGACAATGTCGCCCGCTTCCTTGGTGGCGCCGGCCCGGGTGTCGACGTAGACGCGGGCGCGCGCAATCGCATCGTCGTCGCTTTCGCGCATGGCCGGCGTGAAGCCGCCGACCAGATCGACATGGGTCCCCGGCTTCAACAGCGCGCCCCTGATCAGCGGCGTGGTCGTGATCGTCGCCGACGAAACGATGTCGGCCTGGCCGAGTTCGGCGTCGAGATCGCTCGCGGCGGTAGCCGCAAAGCCCTCGGCGCGCAATTCCGCCGCAACCTTTTCGGCATTGGCCGGCGTGCGGTTCCAGATGCGGATGACGGTGATCGGCCGCACCGCGCAATGCGCCCTGGCGAGGAACGGCGACAGCGCGCCGGCGCCGACCACCAGCAGCCGCGAAGCGTCCTCGCGGGCCAGATAGGAGGCTGCCAGCGCCGAGGCGCAGGCCGTGCGCCACTGCGTCAGCCGCTGGCCGTCGATCATGGCTTCAGGCTCGCCGGTCGCACCGTCGAGCAGGAGGTAAAGCCCCATCACCGCGGGTTTGCCCACGGCGTTGTTGTCGGGCGACACGGTGACGATCTTGACGCCGATATGGCCGCCTGCCGACGAGCCGGCCGCATTGAAGTCGGTCCAGGCCGGCATCAGGAGCAGGGTCGAGGCCGCGCCGTCGGGCCGTTCGACCGTATGGTGGTGCCTGACCGGCTGTACCGCGCCATCGCGAAAAGCCGCGCGCAGCGTTTCGACCAGGCCGGGAAAGGTCAGCGCCTGATCGACCTCGGCCGCCGAAATGCTCAGCATAGGAAACTCCGTCGAGAGAAATTCGCCTGACGCATGACCGCGAAATCAGAAGCGATTTTCCGCAAAGATCATGCGCAATCAAAAATGGTACAGCGTCTTTTGCGCGTCCAAAAAGGGCGCGCGGCGGTTCCGGCTCAGCCCGTCGGCTTCGGCAAGGAGGGGCCTTGTTGCGCGGCCGGTGCCCGGCTGACCGCCTGGCGCAAGTTCTCGGCCTCGACGCCGCGCTGACGCGCCAGCTTGCGATAGCGGCCCTGCTTGATCCAGGTCGCCAGGCTGCCGACGATCATGCCGATGGCGAGGGCCAGGAACAGGAAGATGAAAAGCGGCAGCGTCATCGTCAGCGCCGGATTGCCGGGGTTGAATGGGTCCAGGGTGAAGGCAACCGGATCGCGGTTGGCGACCGCCAACGCAATCAGAATGACGGCCAGCGGCACGAAGACCACGATGAGCATGAAACGATTGAACATAGAATTTCCTGTCGAAGGCGGGCTCTACCAAAGGCCGGGCCTACTGAAAAGGCTGGCATGGCGCATGAGCCCGCGCGGCGCTTATTTGCCGCTGTTCAGCCTTTCACGCAATTCCTTGCCGGTCTTGAAGAACGGCACCCATTTCTCCTCGACCTCGACGGATTCCCCGGTACGCGGATTGCGGCCGGTGCGGGCGGGGCGGTTTTTCACCGAGAAAGCGCCGAAACCGCGCAGTTCGACCCGGTTGCCTTCGGCAAGCGCGTCGGTGATCTCGTCGAAAATCGCGCCGACAATGTTTTCGACGTCACGCAGGAAAAGGTGCGGGTTGCGTGTGGCGATGATCTGCACAAGTTCGGATTTGATCATGAGAAGGCTCCCCGTGAAAACACTGCGGTCAAATTATGAGGATGATTTTATTTGCTTTTTCACTCGTCTCAAGGGTGCCAGACGGAAACCAGACCGTCAAGAAACAAGCGATCGGCACCAAGTTCGTGAATGATGTCGCCGCCATAGTCGGGCAGGCCGAGCGCACTGCCGATGGTTCGCGCCATCGCCTTCGAGAACAGGAAGCCACCGCTTTCCGCGTCCTTCCACTCCACCACCTTGAGCTTGGCGTCGATGCCCTTGGTTGCGAGCCAGTCGATCGCTTCGGTCTCGCCGCCGACCGCGTCGACCAATTTGTTGGCAACGGCCTGCCGGCCGGTGAAGATCGATCCGTCGGCCAGCGCCAGCGCCTCCGGTTTGGTCATCTTGCGGCGTTCGGCGACGATGCCGACGAACCAGTCGTAGCTGTCGAGGATGAGCTTGCGGACCATGGTGCGCTCGTCGTCATTGGTCGGCTTGAAAGGCGATGGCGAAGCTTTCAACGGCGAGGATTTCACTTCCTCGAGCTTGACGCCGAGTTTGTTCATAAGGCCGCTGACGTCCGGATACTGGATCAGCACGCCTATCGAGCCGACAATCGACGATTTGCGCGCGACGATATGATCGGTCGCGGTGGCGATCATATAGCCCGCCGATGCGGCCAGCGTGCCGACCTGGGCCACCACCGGCTTCTCGGCGGCCAGCTTGCGCACTGCCTCGTAGATCGATTCGCCGCCGACGGTGGTGCCGCCCGGTGAATCGATCGACAGGATTACGGCTTTCACCCTCGAGGATTGACGGATGGCGTCCAGTTGCTTGATCAGGTCTTCGTCTTCGGTGATGGTGCCCTCGATCTTGACCTTGGCGATATGGTCGATCGCCGCGCCAGTGAAGTCATCGCCGTAAATCCAGGTCGAAAAGGCAATCAGCCCGGCTGCTGCGACAACAAGCGCTGCAACGCGCCAGAATGTCAGCTTGCGGCGCAAGCGGCGGCGGTCGATCAGGTCGTCGGCTCTCAGTACCATGGTCAGCCTCATAGTCGGTGGGAGCAGATGCTTTTAAAGCAACCGCCCGCGCCCGGCTACCGATTCCTGACGAGCTTGCGCCAAAGACAAGGTCTCGACGTTGGCGAGACGGCGTTTCGAGAGAACGTAAAAGACCAATCCACAGCCCCTAACGCTGTCCGCCCGTATCTGGTATGACGTGCAAGTTGTGCCGGTTTCATTTTCGTTTGTGCAACAGCAACCGTCACACTTTTGCGGTTTTCCTCCGCTTGTGCTTGCTTGTGGGCGCCGGCATCCCACCTATAGGGGTGCTTGGCGGCAGGGGTTTAGAAGAAAGCAGTTATGTTAGCGCGACCGATCGAACCGACCAACACCGAGGCGGGGTTGGCTCCCCCGGACGTAGGCCCGGCGCGGGTCGACGCCTTCGGCATCGCCCAGCGCCACTCGCGCCGCGTGCGTATCTTGAAGCTGGCGGTGCCGCTGGCCGCTGCCGCGATCGCGGTCGCCGTCCCGGTTTATTCCTATCTCTCGGCGCCTGGCTCGATCCAGGTCCAGGCCGACGCCAGCGCCTTCGCGAATGGCAAGCTGGTGATGGCCAACCCCAAGCTCAACGGGTTCACCAAGCAGAAACTGCCCTATTCCATGACGGCTTTGCGCGCCATACAGGACGTGAGCCAGCAAGGCATCATCAATCTGGAGGGCATCGACGCCAAGCTGCCGATATCAACCGACAATGTGGCGGCCATCAATGCCCCGCACGGTAGCTTCAATCGCGATGGCAACACGATGAGCCTGACCAGCGATGTCACCATAACCACCACCGATGGCCTGGCGGCAAAGTTCAAATCGGTCTTTCTCGACATGGGCAAAGGCACTATGAAGACGAACGATCCGGTCGACGTCAGCCGTGGCGGGTCGCGGATTACCGCGGATTCCATGTCTGTCCAGGACAACGGCAAGATCGTGGTCTTCGAGAACAGAGTGCGTGTCAACATCGATCCCGCCAGCTTGAAGGCGGCAGAGGCAATGAGCGGAGAATCCAATGCGGTTCAGTAGTTCGACACGGCTCGTGGCCGCGGCTTCGGCGTTGCCGGCCGTAGGGCTGGCCGCCCTGGGGCTGGCTTTGGCGGCGGCGCCGGCTCTGGCGCAGTCCAGGACCACCAGCCAGCTGTCGGGCCTCAAACTGTCCGGCGACAAGCCCATCCAGATCGAAAGCGACAAGCTCGAGGTCCGCCAGGCGGACAGCGTCGCCGTGTTCACTGGCAATGTAAACGTCGTCCAGGGTCCGACCTTGCTCAAGGCCGGCAAGATGACGGTCTATTACGTCAAGGACCCCGACGCTGCCGCCAAGGGTGAGCAGGCCTCGGGTGCCGCGATGACGGGCTCGGCCGACATCGACCGTCTGGAGGTCGCCAACAAGGTCTATATCAAATCGGACGACCAGGTCGCCACGGGCGACAGCGGCACCTTCGACATGAAGACGGAAGTGCTGGTGCTTTCAGGCAGCAAGGTCGTGCTCTCGCAAGGCGACAATGTACTGGTCGGCTGCAAGCTGACCGTGCAGATGAAGAGCGGTCTGGCCCAGGTCGACCCCTGCGGCGGTGGACGCGTCATGATGTCGATCACGCCGCCGAAGTCGGGAGCGGCGAACCCCTGATGGTCGACGTAGCATCGCTGTTGGCGCGTCTTCCAGGACGCGCCGCCAGCAAACTTGCGGCACCGGCCGCGGTTAACCTCGATCAGGTAAAATTCAAGGGAACCCTGATCGCCAAAGGGCTGACCAAGAGCTACAAGGGCCGCAAAGTCGTCAGCGGCGTGACGATCGGCGTGCGCGCCGGTGAGGCGGTCGGACTGCTCGGCCCCAACGGCGCCGGCAAGACCACCTGCTTCTACATGGTCACCGGCCTGGTGCCGGTCGACGAAGGCACGATCGAAATCGACGGCTTCGATGTCACCTCTATGCCGATGTACCGCCGCGCCCGCCTTGGCATCGGCTACCTTCCGCAGGAGGCGTCGATCTTTCGCGGCTTGAGCGTCGAGCAAAACATCCGTGCCGTGCTCGAAGTGGTCGAAAAGAGCCGCAAGGAGCGCGAACGCATTCTCGACGAACTGCTCGAGGAGTTTCATATCAGCCATCTGCGCAAGGCCCCGTCGCTGTCGCTTTCCGGCGGCGAGCGGCGGCGCCTTGAAATCGCGCGCGCCCTGGCGACCCGCCCCGCATACATGCTGCTCGACGAGCCTTTCGCTGGCATCGATCCGATCGCCGTCGCCGACATCCAGCAACTGGTGCGCCATCTGACGGCGCGCGGCATCGGCGTGCTCATCACCGATCACAATGTCCGCGAGACGCTCGGCCTGATCGACCGCGCCTACATCATCCATGCCGGCCAGGTGTTGACTCATGGCCGGGCCGACGAAGTGGTCGCAAACCCGGATGTGCGGCGGCTTTATCTCGGTGAGGGGTTTACACTCTAGCGTGAAAATTTCTGTCCAGACGCGGTTTTTGACGCGAGACAGTGCCTTTTCTTCGATTTCTCGTCGGAATACGCACGGACAGGCGAGTTTTGATCGCCGTCGCCTTGACAAGCAAAAGCCGGGCCAGTTTCTATGCCGAACTCCTTCCGGCAGTCCGGATGCGTAGACAGGGCGTTTGAAACCGAACCATGGCGTTGGCGGCAAAACTACAGCTACGACAGTCCCAGTCGCTGGTGATGACGCCGCAACTCATGCAGTCGATACGGCTGCTGCAGTTCACCCACATCGAGCTGGAACGCTTCATCGACGACGAGATCGAGCGCAATCCTTTGCTCGAGCGCGCCGAGCCGCAGGACGATGCCGTCAGCGACCAGGCGCAGAAGATCGATGCCGCGCCGGAAACGGCCACCGCCGGCGACTGGTTCGAGAAGGAAACGGCGTGGAGCGCCGAGGCGATCTCGGAAAAGCTCGATACTTCGCTGGAAAACCTGTTTCCCGACGACCCCGGCACCAGCGAGCGACTCGGTCCCGACCTGACGGCCCAGTGGAAATCGGCATCCGGCAACGGTTCCGCATCCTCTTCCGACGGTTTTGACGTCGGAGACATGGCGGCCGGAGCCATCACGCTGCGCGAGCAGGTTGCGCTTGCCTTCGCCGACCCGGCAGCACGCCTGATCGCCAGCGAACTGGCCGATGGCCTCGACGAGGCCGGCTACATGCGCGCCGACATGGCTGAGATCGCCACCCGTCTCGGCACCGACAGAGCGGCGGTGGCAAATGCGCTCGCGGTCTGCCAGACATTCGAGCCCACCGGCCTCTTTGCCCGCGACCTTGCCGAATGCCTGTCGCTGCAGCTTGCCGTCCGCGACCGTCTCGACCCTGGGATGAAGGCTTTGATTGCCAATCTCGAACTCTTGGCCCGGCGCGATTTCCAGACCCTGAAACGGATTTGTGGGGTCGATGAGGAGGATCTGCTGGACATGCTGGCCGAGATACGTGCGCTCGATCCGCGCCCGGGGATGGCGTTTTCGGGCGGCGCCAGCGACGCGATCATCGCCGATGTCGAAGTGCGTGCGGCCAATGACGGGAGCTGGGTGATCGAACTCAACCCCGAAACGCTGCCGCGCGTGCTGGTCGACCATATCTATTTCGCCCGGGTTTCGCCGCATGCGAAAAATCAGACGGAAAAGGATTTCCTGGCGGAATGCCTGCAAAACGCCAATTGGCTGACGCGCAGCCTCGATCAGCGGGCGAAGACTATCCTCAAGGTTGCCTCAGAAATCGTGCGCCAGCAGGACGCCTTCCTCGTTCATGGCGTGCGTCACCTGAGGCCGCTCAACCTGCGCACGGTGGCCGACGCCATCGGCATGCACGAATCGACCGTCAGCCGGGTCACCGCCAACAAATACATGCTGACGCCGCGCGGCGTGTTCGAACTGCGCTATTTCTTCACCGCCTCGATCGCCTCGTCGGGTGGCGGTGACGCGCATTCGTCTGAAGCGGTGCGCGACCGCATCAAGCAGTTGATCGACGAGGAGAAACCTGCCGACGTGCTTTCCGACGACGCCATTGTGGATATGTTGCGGGAAAGCGGCGTCGATATCGCCAGGCGCACGGTCGCCAAGTATCGGGAGGGCATGAATATTCCCTCGTCGGTGCAGCGGCGGCGTGAAAAACGCGCTTTGGCCAGCGCCGGACGTTGATCTCCGACGGAATTTCCACAGCTTTCGCACTTCATTGACAAGCCGCAATGAAGTGGCTAGAAGCCCGCCCGCATGGGACGGGCTACTGCCCGCATGCGGATGGTCCGTCACGACGTTGGCCACGGGACGGTCAAGAAGGCGGCTTGTGATCAATCGGAAAAGTTCGGATTTAAAATCGGCGCAAGTGACGCCGCAAAGCTTGTGCGCTCAGACCACGGGTATAAACTCGCGACAGTTTGAAGCCTGAGCAAGGAAGGTCAGTATTCAGATGACGCTGCGCATATCAGGAAAACACATGGATATCGGCGATGCGTTCCGTACGCGCATCAACGACCGTGTCGGAGAAGTGATCGGGAAATATTTCGATCGGGGCTTTTCAGGGCAAATTGTAGTCGTCAAATCGGGGTCGCGCTACACGGCCGATTGCATGATCCGGCTGGATTCCGGCGCTTCGCTGCAGGCCACCGGTGAAGCGCAGGACCCGACGCTCGCTTTCGAGGCGGCGGCGGATCGCCTCGAGACCCGCCTTCGCCGCTACAAGCGTCGGCTGAAGTCACATAATTCAGGCAACGCCAATGGCGAACCCACCGACGTCGCCTATACGGTGATGGCGCCGCTTGCCGACGATGACGAGGAAATGCCGGAGAATTACGCGCCAGCCATCGTCGCCGAATCAACCATGACGCTGCGGACCATGTCGGTGGCGTCAGCGGTGATCGAACTCGACACCAAGGACAGCCCGGTCCTCGTCTTCCGCAACGCCGGAAACGAGCATCTCAATATCGTCTATCGTCGGCCGGACGGAAACATCGGCTGGATCGACCCGTCTACCACCAAGGTCGCGCAGGGCTGACGGCCAAGGCCGCACTGGGCTGACGGCCAAGGCCGCACTGGGATAAGGCACCAGCCGCACGCGAGAGTGAGGGCTGGCGACGGCAGGCGAACAAGGGATTTCAAGTATGGACCTGAGCGATCTTATCAACGTTCCGGCAATCTTGCCGGCGTTGAAGGCGAACTCCAAGAAGCAACTGCTGCAAATGCTGTCCGAAAGGGCGGCGGCAATTGCCGGCATTCCGGAACGGGAGGTGTTCGACACCATCCTGCAGCGTGAACGGCTGGGCTCGACCGGTGTCGGCAACGGCATTGCCATTCCGCATGGCAAGCTGGCCGGGGTGAAGCGGATCGCGGGGGTTTTCGCCCGGCTGGAGACGCCGGTCGATTTCGAGGCGCTGGACGACCAGCCGGTCGATCTGGTGTTCCTGCTTTTGGCGCCCGAAGGCGCCGGCGCCGACCATCTCAAGGCGCTGTCGCGCATCGCGCGGGTGCTGCGCGACGCCGACACGGTGGCCAAGATCAGGGGCACCCGCGACGCCGCCGCGATCCATGCGCTTTTATCGGATACACAAGCCTCGCACGCGGCCTGATTTTTCCGATCAGTTCGGTTAAAGGGCCGCCGCGAGCGGCCCTGTCCGTTCTAACCAGATCGCTGCGCCTATTGTTAGTGGATGGCGACTTAGTGGATTGCGACGGGGGTCAGGTCGTTTTCCAGGGCGCCGGCCAGCGCCCGCTCGCGAGCGTCCGAAAGCAGGATCGGCTGGCCGTTGGCGGCAAACAGGGCCCACAGTTCCAGCCCGGGCGCGATTTCGCCGAGGCCCGGGAAACGGCCGCGCAGATCGTCGCTCGAGATTTTCCTGAGATAGGCGACCGAGCCTTCGCCGAGATGGGCGAACTCGCCGCTGGTCATGATAAGGTTTTCGTCAGTTCTGGTCATTTAAGCCTCCGTGCAGCGAGGACCCCGTTCAAGGCCGCCTCGCATGAGAGCAATCGGTAAAAATCAGTCTTTCACCGATATGTTTATTTTCCGTACCAGCCGTTCGGACTCGGGCCGATCGAGATCGATCGACAAAAGACCGTTCTTCAGCTCCGCCGCGATCACCCGCATGCCGTCGGCCAGCACGAAACAGCGCTGGAACTGGCGCGCGGCAATGCCGCGGTGCAGAAATTCGCGCTCGGTGTCATCGTTCTGACGGCCGCGCACGACCAACTGGTTCTCCTCCGTGGTCACATCGAGATCGTTTTCGGCGAAACCGGCGACAGCGAGTGTGATACGCAGCCTTTCGGCCTTGCCGTCGGCACCGCTGAGGCGCTCGATGTTGTAGGGAGGGTAGCTGTCACCTGACTTCGCCAGACGCTCCAGGGTCTTTTCCATGGCGTCGAAACCCAGGAGAAGCGGGCTGGAAAAAGGCGTCATTCGACTCATGTTACACTGTCCTCTCAAGAGCGACATAAAGCGGAAAAACCCGGATGGCATTTTTCCCGATGGTCTTGATATGGTCCGCCCGGCGGTCGAGTTCAAGCCGTCAAAAGCCCCGCCCAAAAAGACTCCCTAAACAAGGAATTGAAATGCCCCAATCCCGCAAGATCATCATCGACACGGATCCCGGCCAGGATGATGCCGTCGCCATATTGCTGGCGCTCGGCAGCGCCGAGCTGGAGATCGTCGGCATGACCGCCGTCGCCGGCAACGTGCCGCTGAGACTCACCGAAAAGAATGCACGCAAGATCTGCGAGCTGGCCGGCCGGCCTGACATCAAGGTCTATGCCGGCGCCATCCGGCCGCTGGCGCGCGAACTGGTCACCGCCGAGGAGGTGCATGGCGAGACCGGGCTCAACGGTCCGCAATTGCCCGAACCGACAATGGAGCTGCAGGACCAGTACGCGGTCGATTTCATCGTCGAGACGCTGATGAAGGAAGAGAGCGGCACGATCACCCTGTGCGCGCTCGGTCCGCTCACCAACATAGCGCTGGCGCTGATCCGCGAGCCGAAGATCGCGCCGCGCATCAAGGAAATCGTGCTGATGGGCGGCGGCTTCTTCGAAGGCGGCAACGTTACCCCGACCTCCGAATTCAACATCTATGTCGACCCGCATGCCGCCGATGTCGTATTCAAATCCGGCATTCCGATCGTCATGATGCCGCTCGACGTCACCCACAAGGCGCTGACCACGGCCAAGCGCACCCAAGCCTACCGCAAGCTCGGCACCAGGGTCGGCACGGCCACGGCGGAGATGCTGGAATTCTTCGAACGATTCGACGAAGAGAAATACGGCACCGACGGCGGTCCGCTGCATGACCCTTGCGTCATCGCCTATCTGTTGAAACCCGAGCTGTTCAGGGGCCGCAACTGCAACGTCGCTGTGGAAACCGCCTCGGAACTCACCATGGGCATGACCGTGATCGACTGGTGGGGCGTGACCAAACGGCCGAGCAACGCCATGGTGATGCGCGACATCGACCACGATGCGTTGTTCGCGCTGCTGCTGGAAAGGCTGGGCCGGCTTTAGGGCTGCTTCCTTCTCCCCTTGTGGGGCCTTGTGGCCCGAAGGGCGGGCGAGGCCCGTGACTCGCCGCGGGCGGGGGATCTGCGTGCAGCGCCGAGACGGTTGAGGGTGTTGGCCGGAGCGCTGTTGGTGCCAAGCTGGAACACCCCTCATCCGGCCGCGGAGCCTGTCCTCGGGCTTGCCGGAGGCAAGACCCGTGGGCGGCCACCTTCTCCCACGAGGGGAGAAGGAAAAGAGTGCCGCTCACTTCGCCTTTGAAAATGCCAGCCACAGGCCGCCGCCGACCAGAAAACTGCCGCTTATCCGCGACAGCAGCTTGACGCGGCCGGCCGAAAGCAGGCGTCCGGCGCGGCCGGCGGCCAGCGCGTAGGTCGAATCCGATACGGCGGCGAAGATCATGGCGGTGAGGCCCATGACGCCGATCTGCAACCCATGGTTGCCGTCAGGGGCGATGAACTGCGGAAAGAAGGCGCCGAAGAACACCAGCGTCTTGGGATTGCTGATCGCCACCAGCAGGCCCTGCAGGAAGAAGCCGCCGCGCGGTGTCTTCGCCGATCCGTCGGCGTTCAGCTTGCCCTTGGAGCGGAACATCTGCACACCCATCCAGATCAGATAGGCGGCACCGATCAGCCTGACCCATTCGAACCAATGGCCCATTCCGGCGATCAGCGAGGTCAATCCGATGCCGACAATGGCGATCATGATCGCCAGTCCGGCCTGTGTGCCGGCGACGTTGGCGAGGCCGGCGCGAGAGCCATGGCGGATGCTGTTGGCGATGATCAGCGTGACCGTCGGTCCGGGTACCAGGATGATGACGAGGCAGGCGACGAGATAGGTGGCATAGAGTTCCAGCGACATGGTTTCCTCAACAGTATGCGGCTTTGCGACACGGCTGACCGCGATCAATGCATGACAGTAACGCGGCTGCAAGCCGGCAGGAGATGTCGCCGGCAACCTTGACCTGGATTATTTTAGGCTCCAGCCAGCCACGGCAGCGTCGTCTCGTAGGCTGCCGCCGCTCTCAGCACGGCCATGTCGCCGCGCGGCCGCCCGATCAATTGCATGCCCATCGGCCTGCCGCTGCCATCGAAGCCGGCCGGTACACTGATCGCCGGGCAGCCGCCCAGCGTGGCGAGCGCTGACACCTGCATCCAGCGGTGATAGCTGTCCATGGCACGCCCGGCCACTTGGGTCGGCCAGTGGGTGAGCACATCGAAGGGAAAAACCTGGGCGGTTGGTAGCGTGATCAGGTCGAAGCGGTCGAAGAGTGACAGCAACGTTCGATGCCAGGACGAGCGCCTCACCGTGGCGGCGTGGATCTGCGGCGCCGTGAGTTGCAGCGCCTGTTCCACCTCCCACACGGCCTCCGGCTTCAGAAGAGCGCGTTTCAAGGGATCGTCGTAATGCGCCTTGAGCGCACAACCGCTGCTCGCCTGGCGCAGCGTCACGAAGGCCTGCCACAGCGCTTCGAAATCGAAATCCGGCACCAGCGCTTCGGTCTGAAAGGATGCCGCGGCGAACCGGCCGAGAGCGGCCTCGCAAAGACTAAGGATGCCGGGTTCGACCGGCAGATGACCACCGAGATCGCCGAGCCAGGCGATGCGGCCGCCGGCCGCCGGCGTTTGCAGCCCCTGCAGGAAGCAGTCCTTGTGATGCGAGAGCGGCGCGCGAGGGTCGTAGCCAGCCTGCTCGTCGAGCAGCAACGCCATGTCGCGCACGTTGCGGCCCATCGGCCCTTCGACGCCCATCTGGGCGTGGAAGACGTCAAGCTCGGGGCCGGCCGGGACAAGCCCCTGCGAGGGACGGAAGCCATAGACGTTGTTGTAGGCGGCCGGGTTGCGCAGCGAGCCGCCAAAGTCGCTGCCGTCGGCGACAGGCACCATGTCGAGCGCCAGCGCGACCGCCGCGCCGCCGCTCGAACCGCCGGCGGTCAAGGCCGGGTCGAAGGCATTGAGTGTCGGGCCGAACACGGTGTTATAGGTGTTGGAGCCCAGGCCGAATTCGGGAACGTTGGTTTTGCCGATGATGATGGCGCCGGCCTTGCGGATGCGCTCGACGAAGAAATCGTCTTCCTGCGGCACGAAATCGGCGAAGATCGGCGAGCCGAAGCTGGTCCTGAGGCCCTTGGTCTGCGCGAGATCCTTGATGGCGATCGGCAGGCCGAACAGCGGTCCGGCATGCCCAGCATGCGCCAGATGGGCGTCTGCCCTGTCGGCCTCGCGCAAGATGTCGGCACGTTCGCGCAGCGAGACGATGGCATTGACCAGCGGGTTTACCGCGTCGATCCGGTCGAGGAATGCCGTCGCCACCTCGCGCACCGACAACTGGCGGCGCCGGATCGCGTCGGCGAGATCCATGGCGGACAGGCGGCAGATATCGCCGGCAGGCGGCACGGCATGTTTTGTGGCCGGACGCATGGCTCTCACCTGGCCTCCGGGTCTTGGAGCGCCGCCTCGACTTCCTTCGCCAGCGGGATTGCCGGCTGGGCACCGGGCTTCAGGCAAGCGAGCGAACCAGCGGCTGCAGCACGGGCGAGCGCCTGGTCGAGCGGCAGGCCCGATGATAGCCCGGCGGCGAAATAGCCGCAGAACGTGTCGCCGGCGCCGACCGTATCGACCGGAGTGACGTTCAACGCCGGAACCATCAAGAGATCGGCTGGCGTGGCGGCCAGAACGCCGTCACCGCCGAGCGTGACGACTATTGTGCGGCCGGTCGTCCCCGCGAAATCGCGCATCCGCGCCGGGCGATCGCGGCCGCTCAGCGACAGCGCCTCGCCATAGAGGTCGAATTCGGTTTCGTTGGCGACGACATAGTCGGCCTTGCCGAGGAAGGCGGCCGCCTCTGCGCGGAACGGTGCCGTGTTGAGCACGGTAACCGCGCCTGCCGCCCGTGCTGCGTCCAGTGCTGCATCGACAGTCTGCAGCGGGATCTCCTGCTGCAGGAGCACGACATCGCCCTTCTTCATGAAAGCCTTGGAGAGGTCGCCTGTGACGACCGAATCATTGGCGCCCGGCACCACGGCAATGACGTTCTCACCGTCGTCGGCGACCATGATCAATGCCGTGCCGGTCGAAGCGAAGGTTTCACCGACACCGGACAGGTCGATCTTGCCGTCCCGCAACAGCGCCAGCGCTTCGTTGGCGAAATTGTCCTTGCCGACCGCGCCGACCATACGCACCTTGGCGCCGGCGCGCGCGGCGGCCAGCGCCTGGTTGGCGCCCTTGCCGCCGGGTGCGGTGCTGAAGCCAGAACCCCGAACCGTCTCGCCCGGTGCGGGCAAGCGGTCGACATTGGCGATAAGGTCGAGGTTGATCGAGCCGACAACGATTATCAAGTGGTGCCTCCCTGCTGACCGCGGGAAGCTACTCCGTAAGGCCGCCGCTTGCCAGACCGCGCGGGCTAATCGCGTCAGGTTTGAACGCGCTTCTCAGCGCAACTCCAGGCGTCGGCGGCGCCGACATCGACAATTGGCGCGCGATTTCAAGAGCCGATCTGTCCCGCTTCCCAGCCAAGGATGGCGCGTTTGCGGGTCAGGCCCCAGTGGTAGCCGGTGAGCGCGCCGGACTTGCCGAGAGCCCGGTGGCACGGCACCACGAAGGACATCGGATTGGCGCCGACCGCGGCACCCACCGCCCGGCTGGCGCTCGGTGCGCCGATGCCGGCAGCGATCGAGGAATAGGTGCAGGCCTTGCCCATCGGGATGCGCAGCAGGGCTTCCCAGACGCGGACCTGGAAGTCGGTGCCGATCAAGACGACGCGCAGCGGCTGGTCGGGGCGCCACAGCGCCGGATCGAAGATGCGCGCCGCATAGGGCGCCGTCGCGGCCATGTCCTCGACATAGTTTGCGTTCGGCCAGCGGCCGGACATGTCGGCGAAGGCTGCGCGCTCGTCGCCGGCATCGCTGAAGGCGAGGCCGGCAAGCCCACGGTCGGTGACCATGATCAGGGCGATGCCAAAAGGCGAAATATGATAACCGTAGCGAATCGTCAGCCCGGCGCCGCGCGTCTTGTAGTCGCCCGGCGACATCGCTTCGTGGGTGACGAAAAGGTCGTGCAACCGGCCGGGGCCTGACATGCCGACCTCGAATGAAGCTTCGAGCAGCGGCATGCCGGAATCGAGCAGTTTGCGCGCGTGGTCGAGCGTGACCGCCTGCAGAAACGCCTTGGGCGACAGGCCGGCCCAGCGGGTGAAGAGCTTCTGCAAGCCGGTCGGCGTCTCGCCGACTTCCTCGGCCAATATTTCGAGCGACGGCTGGTCACGATAGTCAAGGCTGATCTTCTCGATCGCGCGCCGAACAACTTCGTAATCACCGCCTTCGGGTGTGATGTCTTTCTTCAGAATAGCTGTCTGTGCGTTCATCGGACTATCTCCTTGATCGTGAATATCGTCCTTCGCGGCTCCGATCACCACCCGAAACTTGCCTTCTCGTCATGTGTATCCAGATAGATCTGGCTTGGAGGAAGGTGCGACGATAGCTGGCGAAAAAGGGTGCATTCCAGCAAGGAGAAGTAGACGCTGCCGATTACCGTTTATGGCCGATTATCAGGCACTGCAGAACCGGTTCGCGAACGAGGCGGTTCGCTCACATTCAGCGCGCTTTCGCGGTCGCCAGGGCGCGCGAAAAGGCTGACGCAAAGCTCTCGCGGTCGTCGGGATTGAGGAAGCCACCGATCGGCACATTCTGGCCTTGTGCTTCCACCGCCATCCTGGTGATGCCGATTTCGGCGTGGCGGGCGACCGAAAAACGCGCCCAGAACGGATTGAAGCGATGTGCTTCCGATTTGCCTGATGGCGCGGTCTTGCGGATGTCGAGGCTGGTGCGCGAGACCGACACTTCCTCACGGGCGCGGGCGGCACGATAATTGGCGCGAAAGGCGATGTAGACGGCGATGACGTCGAGACCGAGGAAGCCGAACACCGGCCAGGCGCCGCGCGACAGGAAAAACGCTCCGGTGACCAACGAGCCGAACAGCAGAGCGCCCATCAGGATGGCAAAGCCGGTTTTGCCCAGCGAGCGATGCGGTATCAGCAACGCCTGGAAGAATGGCTCGTCGGCCTGATATGAGGCGTTTGTGTCGCTCATGCCGGGATATTATAGGAAGGGGATGACGAGCCCCAAGTCCAAAAAATCCTCTACACCCAAAAATGAACTGCTCCCCGGCCGACGCGACGGCGCGAACGCCAAACCGCGTGCCCGGCCGGTGCGGTCCGATTCGCGCTACAGCCCGGCCGAAGTGCACGAGATTTTCCGACGCTTTTCCGTTCAGCGGCCCGAGCCGAAGGGCGAACTCGAACACATCAACGCCTTCACGCTGCTGGTGGCGGTGGTGCTTTCGGCACAGGCGACCGATGTCGGCGTTAACAAGGCGACGCGGGCGCTGTTCAAGGTCGCCGACACGCCGCAAAAGATGCTGGCTCTCGGCGAAGCCAAGGTCGGCGACTATATCCGCACCGTTGGGCTCTGGCGCAACAAGGCCAAGAACGTCATCGCGCTGTCGGAGGCGCTGATCCGCTGCTATGGCGGCGAAGTGCCCGACGACCGCGACCAACTGGTCAAGCTGCCGGGCGTCGGGCGCAAGACCGCCAATGTCGTGCTCAACATGGCCTTCGGCCAGCACACGATGGCGGTCGACACGCATATCTTTCGCATCGGCAACCGGCTGCGGCTGGCGCCCGGCAAGACGCCGGAACAGGTCGAGCAGGGGCTGTTGAGGATCATTCCGGACGAATACATGCGCCATGCGCATCACTGGCTGATCCTGCATGGCCGCTATGTCTGCAAGGCGCGCAAACCGGATTGCCCGGTCTGTGTCATCGCCGACATCTGCAAGGCCGAGGAGAAGACGAATGATGTTCCGGCGCCGCTGGTCGAAATTGCGCCGCTCGAACCGGTAAGCGAGATTCAGTAGCCGTAGCCGCGTGCCATCGCCGCGGCGAAGACCGGGATCAGCAGGAAGATGAAGGCTTCGGCGCGGACATGAGTTCGAACGGATGCAAGTTGTGCTGCCGGCACTTGAAAGCCGGGGCTGGCCGAGGCCTGCCTGTTCCAGGACGCAAAGCGGACCGTCGGGATGATCGACAGCAGGCCGACGGCGACGAAGGCCGCCATCTTTGCCCAGAACACCCAGTTATAGACGTAGAATTCCCAACCCTTCAGGCCGTAGATGACGCGTCCGATGCCGACGACGATGATCAGCATGGCGATGATGCCGTAATGGCGATCGATGCCGACAAGTCGCCGAAGCGTCGCGGCGGGCAGATCGCCGCGGATCAGGACAAATTCGGCGCCGATGATGCCGGCCAGTGAAAACACCAGCAGATGATGAAAGATGGCAAGCAGAAGATCGGTGGTATCCATGCCCTTTTCCCTGCGTCGGACGGCACAGCGGACGCTGAATCAGTTTCGTGCGAAGGGTAGCATCGTTCGGCAAGAATCCCATGCCGGAGCTGGCGTTCGCGACTACGTGCCTGCGTTGTTGACGCCAAATCCTGACAAACTAAATTTTGGCCATGACCGGGCTTAAACGCGCCTTGAACCCGATGCCGGACGACATCCGAACCGCTTTGACAAAGCAGGGTTTGATGGCGGCCTATGATGACAGACCGCATTATCAGAAGAACGACTATCTCGGCTGGATCGCTCGTGCCAAACGCCCCGAGACAAGACACAAGCGGCTCGACCAGATGCTGGACGAATTGAAGCGTGGCGGCGTCTACATGAACATGCCGTGGCGCGGCTGAAATCGCGCTTGTCGGGTCACAGTTTCCCGCGGTCGAAGCGCCTCGACCTCGTTTCTCGCGCTGGAAGATGATCTGCCCTGTCCTGGCTCTTGTTGGACATTTGGGCGACATGCATGAGGCACCGGCAAAGAAACACTTTGAATTTGCGCATGATCGTTTCGGAGGCGGTTTTTCGGCGATCATGCGGCGCGAGGCAGAGTTATGGGAAATCCAGGAGCAGCCAGTGCACCGGTCATCGAGACGAAGCGAACCATCTTGCGGCCACACCAGCTCGATGATTTCGATGCCTATGTTGCCATGTGGGCCGATCCGGACGTCACCCGCTTCATCGGCGGCAAGCCGCGCACGCGCGAGGAAAGCTGGATGCGCTTCCTGCGTCATGCCGGCCTGTGGTCGCTGCTGGGCTACGGCTTCTGGGCGATCGAGGACAAGGCATCCGGCCGTTTCATCGGCGAGGCCGGTTTCCACGATCTGAAGCGCGACATGGTGCCGTCGATCGAAGGCGTTCCGGAAGCCGGTTGGGCGCTGGCCCCGAGCGCACATGGCCAAGGGTTCGCCAGCGAAGTCGTCGGACGGGCTCTCGCCTGGGGCGACGAGGCATTCGGGCGCGCAAGGACGGTCTGCATCATCGATCCGGAAAACACCGCTTCGCTGAGCGTCGCGGCCAAATGCGGCTACAGCGAAGTGTTGCGGACCACCTATCACGACGATGCGACGATCCTGCTGGAACGGCAGCCCTAGCGGTTGCGGCCTGTCATCCGGTGGTTCTGATCGGGCCGAATCGAGGCTTTCTAGGCCTGCCGCTTCAGCACCGGGCCTTCCGCTTGGGCCTTTAGGGCCGCCTGTTCGAGCATCGAGGCGTCTTCGCCGAAAGCGCGGGTGGCGCGCGCGGCCGCCTCGATCAGCGGATTTTTCATGCGCTGTAGAAAGGCCGCGTCGACGCGCGTGCTCGGGCCGGACAGCGTCAACGCACCGAGCAGGATGTGCCCCGGCCCGAACACTGGTGCCGAGACGCCCGCCGTCTCGGGGTCGCGATCGCCGACCGACAAACAATGGTAGGTTTTGCGGATCGTCTCGTATGGTTCGCCCTGCTGACCGGAAAACGCCGCAAGCACGCGGCCGCCTGTGCCGGCCAGCAGGGGCAGCACGTCGCCTTCCCGGATGGTGTAGCGGATGGGATGCTTGGACTCGACGCGGTAAAGACAGGTGCGCACGTCGCCCGAACGGACATAGAAGGCGACGCTTTCCCAGCTTCGCTCGGCCAGATCGCGCATGATCGGCAGCAGGATGTCGATCGCCACCACCGAACGCTGGTATAGGGCGCCCAGCCGAAAGGTGGCAGGGCCGACACGGTAGCGGCCGTCGTCGAGACGCTCCAGCAATTGCCCGCGCAGCAACGAGTTCGCCAGCCTCAGGATCGTGCTCTTGTAGAGGCCGGTGCGCGCCGCGATTTCGGCCAGGCTGAGCGAACGGTCGGCAGCAGCGAAAGCATCGAGGATGGCGATGGCTCGCTCGAGCGCGGCAACGCCGTTGGTCGACGCAGGCTTGGATTGTGTTACGGTTATCCGCTTGACCACGTCGTTCCGTTCCCAGTTGGACAGAAGGGCCGATCGGAACAATTGTGCCGCATCCGGATAGTTCTGTCCACCAGAATGCCATTCCGGTTGACAGAACGATGCAAAGACTGCATGAATTTTTGTCGAGCGGGTCTGAATTCAGGCTACGTTGCTGGCAGGCACCGGAGGAGGTGTCGTGATTGGAGGAACCCCATGCTGAACAGACGCAGATTTTTAACGAGCACCGCCGCTGCCGGCGCCGCCGGTTTCGCAGCGTTGCATCTCTCGCCCGCTTTCGCGCAGGACGCACCGCAGATCCAGATCTTTGTGCCGGCAGCGCCCGGCGGCGGCTGGGACCAGACGGCGCGCACGATGGACCAGGTGCTGCGCAGTGAGAAGCTGATCTCCGGTTCGCAGATCACCAATGTCGGCGGCGCCGGCGGCACAGTCGGCCTGCCGCAATTCATCAGCCAGTGGAACGGCAAGGGCAATTCGCTGATGGTTGCCGGCATGGTCATGGTTGGCGCCATCATCGCCAACAAATCGGCCAACAATCTCACCGAGGTCACGCCGATCGCCCGCCTCACCGGCGAATTCGAGGCGCTGGTGGTGCCGGCGGCCTCGCCGTTCAAGACAGCAGCGGATTTCGTCGCCGCCCTCAAGGCCGATCCGACCAAGGTTCCGGTGGCAGGCGGTTCGGCCGGCGGTTCGGACCACATATTGTTCGGCCTTATCGCCAAGACGGCCGGTGTTCCGGCAGCCAACCTCTCCTACGTGCCGTTCGCCGGCGGCGGCGAGGCATTGTCAGCGCTTCTCGGCAACCAGGTCGCGGCCGGCATCTCCGGCTATGGCGAGTTCTCCGAACAGGTCAAGGCAGGCGCGCTTCGGCTGCTCGCCATTTCCGCGGACAAGCGCCAGGAAGGCATCGACGCACCGACGATGAAGGAAGCCGGCATCGATGTTGAACTGTTCAACTGGCGCGGCGTCTTCGCACCGCCGGGCGTTTCCGACGCCGACAAGGCGGCGATGATCACGCTGGTCGAGACGATGGCCAAAAGCGAAGCCTGGGCCACCGAATGCAAAAACCGCAACTGGACGCGGATCCTGCTCACCGGCGACGACTATGCGAAATTTCTCACCGAAGACACGGCTCGGATCGCAGCCATCCTCAAGGACCTCGGCCTTGCCTGATGTCCCCGGAGAGGGGCGGTCCGCACTGCCCCTTTCCGATGTTCGCCAGCCGCATGGACATACGATCCGGCGCGAGTGAAACTGCGATGAGGTCGGCCGTGGGAGACCGGCTATCCAGGGAGGACGATCATGAGCACCAGCGACCAGCAGGCGGCGCGGCCGCGCCTTGCCGTGCCCGAATTGCTGATCGGCATCGGGCTTCTTGCCTGCGCCGGCGCAGTGGCCTGGCAGACGCTGTCGATTCCGGTGTCGCCGCTCTACTCCAAGGTCGGCCCGACCGTCTTCCCCTACATCACCATGGTCGGCATGACGATCCTTTCCCTGCTGCTGATCGTCGCCGCAATGCGGGGCGGCTGGCAGCCGGAAGAAGAAAAGGAAACCCCGACCGACTGGAAGGCGATGGGCATCGTCGCCGTCGGACTGGTCGCGAATCTTGTTCTGATCCAGCCGCTTGGCTTCACCGCAGCCTCGGTGATCATGTTCGTTCTCATCTGCCACGGATTCGGCAGCAGACATCCGCTGCGTGACGTGCTGCTCGGCCTGATCCTGGCGCTTGCCGCCTATTTCGGCTTCGCCAGGGCGCTCGGCGTCAACATCGGCGCCGGCTTCATCGAGAACCAGCTGAACACGGGTCTCGATTCGATTATCCGTATGTTGAGAGGCTGAAGCCATGGAAACGCTTGGCCATCTCGCGCACGGATTTTCGGTCGCTTTCACGCCGGTCAATCTCATGTGGTGCCTGCTCGGTACGACACTGGGGACAGCGATCGGTGTGCTGCCCGGCCTCGGACCGGCACTGACCATCGCGCTGCTTTTGCCGATCACCTACCAGGTGGCGCCGGAAGCGTCCTTCATCCTGTTTGCCGGCATCTATTACGGCGCCATGTATGGCGGTTCGACGACATCGATCCTGCTCAACACGCCGGGTGAAAGCGCGACCATCGTCACTGCGCTGGAAGGCAACAGGATGGCCCGTTCCGGCCGCGGCGGCGCGGCACTTGCCACTTCGGCGATCGGCTCCTTCGTCGCCGGTACACTCGGCACGCTGGGCGTCGCCTTCCTGGCCCCGGTCGTCGTCAAATTCGCGCTGTCTTTCGGCCCGGCCGAATATTTCTCGCTGATGGTGCTGGCCTTCATCACGGTTTCGGCGGTGCTCGGCTCGTCGTCGGTTCGTGGCCTGATCAGCCTGTTCATCGGCTTCGTCATCGGCATGATCGGCGTCGACCTGCAGACCGGGCAACCGCGCTTCACCTTCGGCATGAGCCAATTGCTCGATGGCGTCGACGTGATCGTCGTCGCCGTCGGCCTCTTTGCAGTCGGCGAGACGTTCTACATGGCCTCGCGCCGCTATGCCGGCAAGGACGAGATCGTGCCGCTGAAGGGCTCGCTCTACATGACGGCGGCCGAATGGGCACGCTCGTGGAAGGCTTGGCTGCGCGGCGCCCTGCTCGGCTTCCCGATCGGCGCGCTGCCGGCCGGCGGCGCCGAAATCCCGACCTTTCTGTCCTATGCAATCGAGAAAAAGCTCTCCAAACACAAGGAGGAGTTCGGCACGGTCGGCGCCATCGAAGGCGTTGCCGGGCCGGAAGCCGCCAACAACGCATCGGCCGCCGGCGTGCTGGTGCCGATGCTGACGCTTGGGTTGCCGACCTCGGCGACGGCCGCGATCATGCTGTCGGCCTTCCAAAGCTATGGCATCAATCCCGGGCCGATGCTGTTCATGACGCAGGCCAATCTGGTCTGGGGGCTGATCGCCAGCCTGTTCATCGCCAACATCATTCTCGTCATCCTCAACCTGCCGCTGATCGGGTTGTGGGTGCGGCTGCTGAAAATCCCGGCGCCGCAGCTCTATGCCGGCATCCTGGTGTTCGCCACGGTCGGCACCTACGGTATTTCTCAGTCGCCGACCGACCTCGTCATCCTCTATCTGCTCGGCGGGGCCGGGTTCCTGATGCGGCGCTTCGATTTCCCAACGGCGCCGGTCATCATCGGCATGATCCTCTGGCCGCTCGCCGAAACGCAGTTCCGCCGCGCGATGACCATCTCGAACGGCGACTGGTCGGTGTTCTACAAACATCCGCTGTCGCTGACACTGCTGACGCTGGCGTTCATCGGGCTGATCGGGCCGCATGTCTACGCTTACATCGAACGCCGCCGCATGCGTGGACCGGAACACGTGCCGGGCGATGCCTGACCTGTTTGTGACATCATGACCGATCTGCTGTCCGGCATCCGCGTCCTCGACCTGACCAATGTTCTGGCTGGCCCCTACTGTGCCTATCAGCTGGCGCTGCTCGGGGCCGATGTGATCAAGGTCGAGGCGCCGCAAGGCGGCGATCTGGCGCGCCAGCTCGGCGGCTCGCCGGAACTCAACAGCACCGGCATGGGCGCTTCCTTCCTGGCGCAGAACGCCGGCAAACGATCGGTGGTGCTCGATCTCAAGAAAGAGGCCGATCGCGAACGCTTCCTCGATCTGGTCGCCTCCGCCGACGCGCTGGTCGAGAATTTCCGCCCCGGCGTGATGGATCGGCTGGGGCTCGGCTATGCCAGGCTGAAAGAGGTCCGCCCCAGTCTTGTCTATTGCGCGATTTCGGGCTTCGGCCAGACCGGGCCGATGCGCGACAATCCGGCCTACGACCAGATCATCCAGGGTCTTTCGGGCATCATGAGCATCACCGGCACAGCGCAGACCGCGCCGCTGCGTGTCGGATACCCCGTCGCCGACACGCTGGGTGGGCTGGTCGGGGCGTTCGCGATCGCCGCGGCACTTGTGAAGCAGAAGACGACAGGCGAGGGCGCTTTCCTCGACGTGTCGATGCTCGAATGCACGCTTTCCGCGCTGGGCTGGCCGGTCTCCAACTATCTGACGGCAGGCGTCGAGCCGCAGCCGATGGGCAACGAGAACATGACGGCGGCGCCTTCCGGCACGTTTCGCACCGGCGACGGCCTACTCAACATCGCCGCCAACAAGCAGGAGCAGTTCGTCACGCTCTGCCGGCTGGTCGGGCTGCCGGAGCTGGCCTCGGACCCGCGCTTTGCCGAGCGCGAGACGCGCAAGCGCAACCGCATCGCCTTGAAGGCGCTGATCGAGGGTGCCCTGGAGAACAACTCGGCCGCAGCCTGGGAGGAGACGCTCAATCGCGCAGGCGTGCCGGCGGGCAGGGTGCTGACCATCCCGCAGGTGCTGGCCGAGCAGCAGGTGATCGAGCGCGAGATGACCGCCCGCTTCGATGGCATGCCGAAGATGGACCGGCCGCTGACCGTCGTGCGCGGCGGGTTCATGGTCGATGGCGCAGCACCGTTGCCGACCAGGCCGCCGCCGGCGCTGGGCGAGCATATGGACGAGGTGTTTGCCAGTCTGCCGCCGCGCGTCAAGACAAGAGCGTAGGCATGAGCGGCGCGAGAACATGAGCAACGTTGAGAAAAAAACCGGCCGCGAGCGCGGTGAGGAATGGTGGCAGACCGATATCATCGAAATGCGCCCTGGCGTGATCCGGCTGCGTGGCTATGAGATCCAGGACCTGATCGGCCGCGTCAGCTTTCCGGCGATGATCTGGCTGATGCTGCGCGGCGAACTGCCTGGCGAGGAGCAGGCGGCGCTGCTCGGTATCGCGCTGGGGGCGGCCGTCGACCACGGGCCGCAGGCGCCGTCGATCGCCGTTGCCCGCATGGCGGCCACCTGCGGCGTCGGCATCAACAGCGCCATGGCTTCAGCCATCAATGTGCTTGGCGACGTGCATGGCGGCGCCGGCGAGCAGGCGCTTGCCTTCTACGGCGACATCGCGGCGGCAGTGGACGAAGGCGTGACGCTTGGCGATGCCGTCATGGCGCGGCTCGATCGTTTCTTCGCCGAGGAAAAGTCCTATGTGCCAGGACTCGGGCACCGCTTCCATCCGGTCGATCCGCGGGCGCCGCGCCTCATCGAGCTGACCCGCGATTTTGCCGCGCGCGGCATCGTCAGCGGACGTTTCGCCGACATCGCCGATGCTGTCGAGGCCGAGGTCGCGCGGCGCAAGGGCAAGAAGATCCCGCTCAACATCGACGGCGCCACCGCCGTCATCTATGGCGAGCTCGGCTTTCCGCCGCCGCTGACACGTGGCCTTTTCGTGCTGTCGCGCTCGGTCGGCATCTTGGCGCATGCGTGGGAACAGTCGCAACAGAGCGACCGCAACAAGGGACCACTGCCGCGCGAATGGTTGTGGGCCTATACGGGCACGCCGGTGCGGCCTTTTCCTCAGGCAGAAGACGACTCCAACTGAGACCTTGGTGCAAGTTCGCCAGCGGCCGCTGGCTGGGGAATTTTCAGGTTCTTCAGCAGCGTTGAAAGATCGGGCTCGTCGATAAGCACGGCTGCGTCTTCCGGCGCCAGCCATGCCCGCTGCCGCCTTTTGGCTTCCTGCCAGTTGGCCAGTTCCTCCGTCACCGCCAGCAGGTAGACGGTGACGTCGACGCGGACGAAGCGGTTCGTCAGCCGCTTCCAGTAGGAATAGGTGCCGGCCGGCTGCTTCAGCGTCTTGCCGAGGACGCCGGCTTCCTCCCGCGCTTCGATGGTGGCTGCCTTGCGCCCACTCTTGCCCTTCATCGGCCAGCCCTTCGGCACGATAAAGCGCCTTGTCGATATCGAGGTGACCAGCATCACCTCGACGCCGCCATGCCTGCCCAGCCGAAAGGGAATTGCCGCGACTTGGCGGATCCGCTCGCCCTTCCTCGCCTTGCGCACGACCTTCTTCTTGGTGGCTGCCATTGCCGACGATCCAATCAGGGCAGTGCCCAAGCGCAAAGGCACGTTGCGAAATCAAAACCGCCTTTGATGCTACTTTAAGTAGAGCGGCGTTCAAGCATATCAGCTAAATAAATGAAAACGCCGGGCCATCAGCGGCAGACGCTGATGAAGCGGCTGCCCGATCGCCGCAACTGGCAAGTAGGCGCCATCTGCGGCACATCTGGCCGTTGCGGCACGACCACGCGATCCTGGGCACGGAACTGCTGTTGCTGCTGCTGAAATTGCTGCCGTCGCAGCCTGTTCTCCAGCATCTGCAATTCGCCTTGCAGGACCACCGTATTGCGATTGGCGGGAGCGACGTTCTGCGCGGACACAGCCGCGCCCGACAGCATCGCTGTTGCCAGGGTTGCCGACATCAAGATCGTCGAAAGGCGAAGCGGCGACATCCATCCATTCCCTTACGAAACACATCTTGGGCCCGCACGAAACAGAACCCTGCGATTATATAGGGCGTTTGTCTGATGATGCCATGGCTAAAGCCTCGCCGGAGCGGAATTGGCGGGCTAGCCAGTCAGGGCGCAAAGCCCGTCGACCGATGTGTGCTGGCGAAGGGCACCAATACGAGGCCGACGACAAGAAGCTGGAGAGCATCCTGCGGTTCCATACCTTTCAGGCCTGGCTTGGATAATTTGAACCGCAACATCACACAGTTGAAAAGCTCGGCATGGCCGGGCTGCGTTCCCCGGAGCCGTGGCCACGGCACGGCGAGGCCAGCCGCGCGACTATTCGCGGAATGCGCGGCTGATCTGGTCGGTCAATGGCTTCATCAGAAACGAGATGACGGTGCGATCGGTCGTGCGCATGAACGCCTCCACCGGCATGCCTGGCTTGAGGCTTTCCGGATCCAACGAGCCAAGTTTGCCTTCGTCAAGCCTGATCCGCACGCTGTAGTAGGATAGTCCGTTCCGCTCGTCTTCGACGAGGTCGGGAGAAACCGTTGCTACATGTCCTTCGATTTCCGGCGTGACCTGCTGGCTGAACGCCGACAGCCGCAGATGGACAAGCTGGCCGGGCTGGACCTGATCGATGTCTTGAGGCGCGATGCGTGCGTCCACAGTCAATTCGTCAGCGGTCGGGACAATCATCATAATTGGCTCGCCGGTCGTGACGACGCCGCCGACCGTATGGATCGCAAGCTGATGCACCCGTCCGTTCTGGGGTGAACGAATATCGGTCTGTCTAAGCAATTCCTCCGCGGCGATCTTTCGCTCTGCCAATTCTGTGGTTCGAGCCTCCGTTTCGCGTAATTCTTTCGCGACCTCGCTGCGCCAATCCTGCTGGATCTGGATGATGGCCATTTCTGTTTCGCTGATTCTGCCGTTCGCTTCGGCTATCGCAGCGACGAGTTGGCCGCGCCCTCCCTCGATCTGAGCCTCGCCCCGCTCCAGGTCCAGGAGTCGCGACCGCTGGACGAGTTTCTTTTCCCAAAGGCCCCTGACGCCCTTGATCTCGTCGCGGACCAACGCAATCTCGTGCTCCTTGGCCGCCCTTTGTGCCTCGAGGCCCGCTATCTCCTCCTTGAGCTGGCTCACCCGTTGCCTGCGTTGCTCGATTTGGGCACGGTAAGCTCCCCGGCGCAAAGCGAAAAGTTTCTGCTCCCCGCCGATCACACGCGCCACATGTCCAACAGAGGAGCGGCTGGTGAGATCCTCGGAAAAGGCTATCGCCTCGGCACCCTCACGCTCCGCTGTGAGGCGTGCCTCCCGCGCCGAGAGTTCGTCCAGGGTATTGGTTATGACGGCGAGATTGGCGCGTGTAAGCGTGTCGTCGAGACGAAGCAAAATATCACCTGCTCTGACTTCATCGCCGTTGCGCACGTTGATCTCACCCACAACGCCGCCGCTTGGATGCTGAACCGCCTTGACGTTGGATTCCACTGCGATATGGCCGGTAGCGATGACGGCGCCTGACAATTCCGTCGTTGCCGCCCATGCACCAAGGCCGCCGACAAGCAGCGCCACGGTTGCGGCGCCAAGAAGCATATACCGGCGAAGGGATAAGTCGTTCTGCGTCGGCTGCGATCGCACATCGGTAGGGAGGTTAGCCCGAACGAACAGCAGCCCGCCGATTTTGCCCTTGACGCCGGCCAGATGGCTCGCTCCGGCACGAATATGCGGAATCATCCCCCTCACGCCGTTACGCGCGCCAAAGAACGATCGATCATGAAATAACGTCATCCTGATGCCTTTTCCTCCGGGGCAACAGCTTGAAGCGTTCCGACGGAGGCACTCCGCGTCGTGCCCCGGACGACCAGATCCCTCGCCCCAAATGCGTGCTGACGGCCGGAGTCGAGAACAAGTAAAAGGTCCACTGCAGCCAGGGCGCTTGGACGATGGGCGATTACGACAACCACGCCGTGCCGCTGTTTGACTGCAAGGATCGCCTGGGTCAAAGCCTGCTCGCCTCCAGCGTCCAGATTCGAGTTCGGTTCATCCAAAACAACGAGGAAAGGATCACCATAAAGCGCGCGGGCCAGTCCAATGCGCTGCCGCTGTCCTGCTGAAAGCGATGCGCCGCCCTCGCCGATCTCGGTCTGATATCCGCGAGGCAAGCGCAGGATCATTTCGTGCATGCCCGCGGTCTTGGCCGCCGCGATAATGGTTGCCGGATCCGGAGAAGGATCAAAGCGGGCAATGTTTTGAGCAATGGTGCCTGCGAAAAGTTCGACATCTTGCGGCAGATACCCGACGTGCCGCCCCAGTGCCTCAGCCGGCCACTGTTCGATGGCGGCGCCGTCCAGGCGGATTTTGCCGCGCGCTGCCGGCCAGACGCCGACGAGCGCCCGCGCCAGTGACGATTTGCCCGATGCACTCGGACCGATGACACCGAGCGCGGAGCCGGCGCTCAGCGAAAACGTAATGTCCTGTACAACAAAACGGCGCTCGCCTGGCGGAACGACGCCGATCCCTTCAACCGAGAGTTCGGTCCGCGGCGGCGGCAGCTGCAAGCGATCCTCTGTGGCAGGGAACTCCCTGAAAAGTTCGCTCAGCCGATGCCAGCCTTGTCTAGCGGCAAGAAAGTTCTTCCAGTGCGCAATTGCGAGTTCGACTGGCGCCAGCGCTCGCGCGGTAAGAATAGAACTTGCGATGATGATGCCAGGCGTGGCTTCCTGGCCGATCACCAAATACGCTCCGATCGCGAGAACGACTGATTGCAGCAGCATCCTAAAGCCGCGGGAGAGCGCGCCGAATGAACCCGTGACATCGCTGGCGCGCATCTGCGCCTGCCTGTATTTGCCGTTTGCTTCCGCCCACCGCGAGGCCATAGTGGATCTCATGCCCATCGCTTCGAGCACCTCGGCATTGCGGATGCTTGCCAGTGCGATATTGCTGCGCGCTCCGGCATATCCAGACATTTCAGTTGCTGGACGGCGGACCGTTTTCTCCGTGAGCACGGTCAATGCCAAAAGCAGGATCGCCCCAATCAGCGCAGCCAGGCCGAGCCAAGGATGGAAGGCAAAACAGAGCGCGAGATAAAGCGGCATCCACGGCAGGTCGAAAAGAGTGGCGGGACCACCGCTGGCCAGGAAACCGCCGATTTGATCGAGATCGCGCACCGGCTGCATGCCCTCGCCCGAACGGCCTCTGGCCAAGGGCAATTGCGACATCACGCGGTAGGTCCGCTCACTCAGGCGCTCGTCGAGTCCGCTGCCGATACGCGCCAGCACCCGGCCGCGGATCGCGTCGAGTGCACTTTGAAAAACATATAGAATCGAAATCAGCAGGACCAGAGCCACCAGCGTCGGCACGCTACGGCTGGGCAGGACCCTGTCGTAGACCTGCAGCATAAACACCGAGCCGGACAACATCAGCACGTTGATAAGGCCGCTGAAACCCGCCACCGCCAAAAAGGCGCGCCGGAAATGCGCCAGGCAGGCAGCCAATTCGGACTTCGCCCTCGGCGGGCGGAGCTTCTCTGAACCAGATTGTGACATTGATGTCCCCTCGATCAACCGCATGCGTCAGCAGGCGATGCGGGCCCATAACTGCAGGCCCGCATCGTCCGGCATTGGCTACGCGGCCTGATCGGCGATCACGCTGTTGTTATGCGCAGACAGTTGTTCGATGAGTTTCGCAGCCAGCGCGTCGGCATCGCCCGCTTGCGTATGTGCATACTCTGCCCAATCAAAAGCCGGTCTCGGATCGCCCGCATTTGCTAGCGCGGTCGACGCATTGTCCCGGACCTGCTCGATAGCGTCGTCGAGTTGGCCCCGAGCGTTCCCGAGTTGTGGAAACACGATGTTATCGCCGTCAAGCGCCACCTGTGCACCACTCTCCTTAGCCGTGCCAGGCGTTCCTTCAGCCTCCTCATGTTCGGCCAGGGTCTGGTCAGACCGGAAGGTTGCGCCCTGTTTGCCGAAGAAGGTTGCAAGCCACTGGGAGCCAGAATTCGGCTGCCCAGAATCCGGCGGCGTTGTCGGGGCCGGTTCAGCTTGCGCCGTTGGTGTCGGGGCCGGCTCAGCTTGCGCCGTTGGCGTTGGATCCTGCTGCGGCGCCGGATCCGAAACGGCCGCCGGTTCATCCTGAACGGCAGCGACGACTCCCTGCTTCGGATCGACGAGATCGAGTTTGACGTTCTTGCTCCCGACAGAGACGGTGCGCGTCGAAGCTTCGATGCCCGCCCCCGAGAAGGTTACTGTGTAGGTGCCCGGCTTGAGCGCGAGGTCGTAGCCGCCGGCGCCCATGGTCTTCGTCGTAAACGTCGCGCCCGTCGAACTCTTCGCTGTGATGGTGAGACCGGATAGACCTTCACCGGGATCGTAGAACCTATCCCCGTCCTTGTCGTCGATCGCCACACCGGTCAGGAACAGGTCTGATCCGGTCTTGGCGAAATTCTCCGCCACGAAACCGCTGGAGCGCCCCCGGTAATCGCCAACCTCGAATCCAAGACCTACCTCGCGGAAGTTCCCGTTGAGGATGTTGGCACGATGACCCGGGGAGTTCATCAGGTTGTTGTGCAGGAGCAGAATCTCGTCATTATAGCCTGTCGGTGACCTGGTCGTAGCCCATGCGATGTTCTCCCCTGTCGCCCAGGAGCCCGCTAGGGTGTAGCCAGCCGCCTTCATACGCTGGGTGGGCGTGGACCCTCCCGACCCCGTGTGAGAAAAGGTGTCGGTTGCAAGCATCCATCTGCTGTGCCCCTCAGCCGCCTCGCTGAGATCATTGTCAAAGGCCAGCGGCTGCACGCCGGCCTTAGCCCTCTCCGCGTTGATGAGTTCAAGTAGATATTGTTCATGTACGCTATGTTGCGGCATTAGGTCGTCGCTCCACTGTTTCGTTTTTGGACGGTCCCGCCAAGATGTAGAATTTCCCCAATCACGCTTGGTAAAAGCCGACTGTGGCTAACCTGCGGCAAGCAGCTGTTAACCATGATTTTGTTAAAGAGAATTTGTCGGGATCCGATAACACAAAATTTCATATTGTAATGCAACCAGCAAGTGTGACATTCAATTATGCGCGTTCTCGCGATGCGCGACGTGCGCGCCAGGACGTGACGAGTTGCGGGAGTGGCGGCCGCGGCTATGCGCCGGCAAGAGGTCGGGCTCTCGTCCTTTATCCGCATGCCGCCAGCATCCCGATCGGGACGGCGCCCGGTCCGGTCCCGAACGCCTCGCGTCGACCTCTCCCATCAACCGATGGTTAATCGCCGATCCTGGACATCAGGGACCCGTGTGGCCGAAGCCATCGATCGCTGTCAAGATCGTTAAAGGAAAAGCTGATCAAGTCGGCTTCGCCGTGCAACCGGGACGCTTGGTTGTGGAGCGCTGGATCAGCTGCAACAGGCGGCTGATGGTAGACGCGCGCCCCGCAGTGGGGTTAGACGGGCCCGCCCGCGGCCCTCGCTTCAGTCGACTTCGCGCAGGCGGTATCCGACGCCGGTTTCGGTGGTGATGTAACACGGCTGGTCGGGCGTTTTCTCGATCTTTTGCCTGAGCTGCCGCACATAGACCCTGAGATACTGCACGTCGGTCGAATCGCCCCAAACCTGCTTCAAAAGAAACTGGTGGGTGAGAACCTTGCCGGCGTGCTGCACGAGGATGCGCAGGATGTCGTACTCCTTCGGCGAGAGCTTTATCTCCCTGTCCTCGATCATGACGATGCGCTTCACCAGATCGACCGTGAGATCGCCGGTGTGGAAGACCGGCTTCTCGCCTTGCTGCTGGAACTTGTGGCGGAGCGCCACGCGGATGCGCGCGACAAGCTCGTTCATGCCGAACGGCTTGGTGATATAGTCGTCGGCGCCGAGATCAAGTGCCGACACGATGCCGGCCTCGTCGGTGCGGCTGGAAAGGATGACGACCGGAACATCCAGGCCGTCGTCCCGCCATTTGCGCAGCAATTCGTGGCCGCCCATGCCGGGCAGGCCGAGATCGAGCAGGATCAGGTCGGGCTTTTCCGTTTCCACGAGTTCGATCGCCGTCTTGGCGTTCGGCGCCTCGCTGATCGCATAGCCCTGGCTGCCAAGGCCGACGCGGAGCAGCTTGCGGATCGGCGGTTCGTCATCGGCGACCAATATCCTGACGTCCAGATTCGTCATGCCAATTTAGCCACGTCGGGGTCGCCCACATTTCGGTCATCGCCGTTGGGGTCGTCGTCGACCGCGGGCAGTTCCGTCGGCACCGGCATCCTGATTGTGAAAACCGCACCTGAGTGGTCGGTCCTGCTGGCCGCCGAAATCGTCCCGCCCATCGCCTCGATGAAGCCGCGGCAGATCGAGAGCCCAAGCCCGGTGCCGGCACGGACCTGATCGCCCTTGCGCACCCGGTAGAACGTGTCGAAAACGCGCTCCAGATCGGCGCGCGGAATGCCCGGCCCCTCGTCCATGACCTGCAGGATGACGGAACCATTGTCGGCCCAGCCCTGCAGGCGGATCGTCGAACCTGGCGGCGCGTATTTGGCGGCATTGTCGAGAAGGTTGAACAGCGCTTGCTCGAACAGGACGGGGTCGAGCCGCAGCATTGGCAGGTCAGCGGGAATATCGATTTCGGTCTTGTGTTCGCCGATGATTTTCCTGGCCCGGTGCAGCGCGGAACCGACGATATCGCCGACATAGTGGAACGCGTAGTTCGGCTCCATCGCACCGGATTCGATCTTGGTCATGTCAAGCAGGTTGGCGATGAAGCGGTTCAGCCGTTCCGATTCGTCGAGCACGGTCGACAGCAGGTCCGCCTGGTCCGCTTCGGGAAGCGCCGGCGCAAATTCCCGCAATGTGCCGGCGGCGCCGATGATGGCGGCAAGCGGCGTTTTCAGGTCATGGGAAATCGAGGTCAGCAGCGCCGAGCGCAAGCGGTCCGCCTCGGCAGCGAGCTTGGCCCGGTCGACGTCGGCGACCAGCTGGATACGCTCGATGGCCACCGCCGCCTGATCGGTGAGAGCGTCGAGCAGGCGCTGCTGCTCGGGCGTCAGCAGCGGACCTTGCTTGTCATTGTCGAGGCCGACGACGCCGACAGCGGTGCGCCCCGTCCGCAACGGAACATAGAGACGTTTTGCTCCGGGCAGCGTGTCCGCGCCGCGCCCCGCGGCGCGGTTGTGTTCCCAGGCCCAGAGCGCCGCAGCAATGTCTGCCTCAGCCAGCGTGTCGTCCGGAGGATAGCCGGCCTTGACCGTGATCGTGCCGTTTTCGGGCAGCAGCAGCACCACCCGAAGCTTCAGCATCGAGGCTATCTGGAAGGCAGTCGCCCAAAGCACGTCGTCCAGCGTCCCTGTCCCGGCCAGCTTCTTCGAGAATAGATAAAGGTCCTCGGTGGTGCGAGCGCGAGACTGCGCCGCCACCGCCTGGCGCTGTACCCGCGCCGTCAGATTGCTGGCGATGATCGCCACGCAGAAGAAGAAGCCGAGCGCGACGGCGCTTTCCGGAGCGCTGATGTTGAACGTATAGAGCGGGTCGAGAAAGAAGAAGTTGAATGCCAGCGCGCTGAGGATGCAAGCGAATATCGCAGGCCGCAGGCCTGCCGTGACCGCAGACACCAGCACCGACATGAGGAAGACAAGGGCGATGTTGCGCACGTCGAGCACGCGCGACAACAGCAGCCCGAGAAGCAGTCCTGCGACGACGTAGCCGGTGACGATCAGATAGGGCCTGATGTCGAGGCGCGCCGGTTGAACCGGAATGACACCTCGTGACGGCTGGACTTGCGCCTGGTCGTCGCCGGAGACGACATGAACGCTGATCTTGCCGGCGTCGCGTATCAGATCATAGGTGACGGAGCCGTCGAACAATTGCCGCCAGCGCGGCTTGCGCGGCTTGCCTGATATGATGTGGGTGACGTTGTTCGCCGCCGCATAGCGCAGCATCTCGGTGGCGACGTCCTGACCGGGTATGGTGACGGCAGTGCCGCCCAATTGCTCGGCAAGGCGAAGCGTTGCCGCGAGCCTGTCGCGATCCTGCTCGGACAGGCTGGTCGAACGCGGCGTCTCGACATAGAGCGCCAGCCATGATGCGCGCAGTCGCTCGGCCTGGCGGCGGGCATAGCGCACAAGCGACGCGCTGCGCGGATCCTCGTCGACCCAGACCAGGACACGTTCGCTGGCCGCCCAGGGTCCGGCTATGGCGTGGGCCTGCATGTGGGTCAGCAACTGCTCGTCGACGCGCTGGGCGGTGCGGCGGAGCGCCAGTTCCCTGAGCGCCGTCAGATTGCCCGGCGAGAAATAGTTCTCGATCGCGCGCTGGGCGGTACTGGGGATATAGACCTTGCCTTCCTCGAGCCGCTTGATCAGGTCGTCGGGCGTGAGATCGATGATCTCGATGTCGTCGGCCTGGTCGATGATGGAGTCTGGAACCGTCTCGCGCACCCTGACGCGCGTGATCTGCGCCACGATATCGTTCAGACTTTCGACATGCTGGATGTTGAGCGTAGTGTAGACGTCGATGCCGTGCGTCAGGATTTCCTGAACGTCGAGATAGCGCTTGGGATGGCGGCTGCCCGGCGCGTTGGTATGGGCCAGTTCGTCGACGAGGACCAGCGCCGGACGCCGGGCAAGGATGGCATCGAGGTCCATTTCCTCGAGGATGGGCCCCTTGTAGTCGACCCGGAGACGGGGAATCACCTCATAGCCGTCGACCAGCGCCTGGGTTTCCTTGCGGCCGTGCGTCTCGACGACGCCGATCACCACGTCCACCCCGTCGGCCAATCTTGCACGGCCCGACATCAGCATTTCATAGGTCTTGCCGACACCGGGGGCGGCGCCCAGAAAAATCCGCAGACGACCGCGCGCCTCCCGCTCCGCGTGGTCAAGCAGGGCGTCGGGTGAGGGTCTGGTCTCGTTGCTTCTGTCGTCCGGCATCACAGTCGATCATGAATGGCGCCAAGGATGGTGTCGACCCCACCATTCATTGCTTGATGGCCGCCTCGTCCAGCGCCAGGTTAAGCTGCAGCACATTGACCACAGGCTCGCCCATGAAGCCGAGCTCGCGGTGCTCCACGTGGCTGTCGACAAGGGACCTGACCCTGGCTTCGTCGACGCCCCTGGCCCTGGCCACCCTGGCGACCTGGAAATAGGCGGCCTCGGGGCTGATATGCGGATCGAGGCCGCTGCCTGAAGTCGTGACCAGATCGATCGGCACCGGCTGGTTCGGATTTTCGGCTTTCAGCCTGCCGGCGCCGCTCTTGACGCGGTCGATCAGCCTGGGGTTGGTCGGTCCGAGATTGGAGCCGCTCGAAGCGGCGGCGTTGTAGCCGTCGCCCGCAGCCGACGGCCGGCCATGGAAATAGCGCTCGCTGGCAAAAGCCTGGCCGATCAGTTCGGAGCCGACGATCTTGCCGTCCCTCTCGATCTGGCTGCCATTGGCCTGGCGCGGGAACAAGGCCTGGGCGATGCCGGTCATGCCAATCGGATAGATCAGGCCGGTCAGGATGGTGAAGAAAACGATCATGGTGATCGCGGGTCTGATTTGCTTGAGCATGGACTTAATCCCTTATGCGAGGCCAAGCGCGGTGATGGCCAAGTCGATCGCCTTGATGCCGACAAAGGGGACGATGATGCCGCCGAGGCCGTAGACAAGAAGGTTGCGGCTGAGCAGCGCGCCCGCGCCGATCGCGCGATATCTGACGCCTCTCAGCGACAGCGGAATCAGCGCGACGATGATCAGTGCGTTGAAGATGATGGCCGAGAGAATGGCGCTCTGCGGCGTTGCCAGATGCATGACGTTGAGCGCCTGCAGCGGGCCTGCTGTCTGCCCCGGCGCAATGTAAAAGACCGCGAATATGGCCGGGATGATGGCAAAATACTTGGCCACGTCGTTGGCGATGGAGAAGGTCGTCAGCGAGCCGCGCGTCATCAGCAGCGCCTTGCCGATTTCCACGATCTCGATCAGCTTGGTCGGATCGCTGTCGAGATCGACCATATTGCCGGCTTCGCGTGCGGCGACCGTGCCGGTGTTCATGGCGACGCCGACATCGGCCTGCGCAAGGGCAGGCGCATCATTGGTGCCGTCGCCGCACATGGCGACGAGCTTGCCCTTGGCCTGTTCTTCGCGGATGAGCTTCAGCTTGTCCTCGGGCGTCGCCTGGGCCAGGAAATCGTCGACGCCGGCCTCTGCCGCGATCGCCGCTGCCGTCATCGGGTTGTCGCCTGTGATCATCACCGTGCGGATCCCCATCTTGCGCAGTTCGGCGAAGCGCTCCCTGATGCCGCCCTTGACGATGTCCTTGAGATGGACGACGCCGAGCAGGCGTCCGTCGCGCTCGACCGCCAGCGGCGTGCCGCCGGATTTGGCGACGTCGTCGGCGATCGCCTGCAGATCGCGGACGGTGTCGCTGCTGGGGCGCGTGCCATGCGTGGCGACGGTCGACTGATTGACGTGGGCGAGCACCGAATCGACCGCGCCTTTGCGAACCGAAGAGCCATCGATGTCGACGCCGCTCATGCGGGTTTGCGCGGTGAAGGGCACGAAAGTGGCATGCAGTGTTGCCATGTCGCGGGCACGGATGGCGTATTTCTCCTTCGCCAGCACGACGATCGAGCGGCCTTCCGGCGTCTCATCGGCAAGCGAGGCCAACTGCGCCGCGTCGGCCAGCTCCTGCTCGGTAACGCCCTTGACCGGGCGGAATGCCGTCGCCTGGCGATTGCCGAGCGTGATCGTGCCGGTCTTGTCGAGCAGCAGCGTGTCGACGTCACCCGCCGCCTCGACTGCGCGGCCCGACATCGCCAGCACGTTGAACCGCACCAGGCGATCCATGCCGGCGATGCCGATGGCCGAAAGCAGCGCGCCGATCGTCGTCGGGATCAAGGTGACGAACAGGGCGACGAGGACGGTCACCGAAATGTAGCCGCCCGAATAGGAGGCGAAACTCGGGATCGTCGCCGTCGCCAGCACGAAGATCAGCGTCATGCCGACGAGCAGGATGTTGAGCGCGATCTCGTTGGGCGTCCTCCGGCGCGCAGCGCCTTCGACCAGCGAGATCATGCGGTCGAGGAAGGTGTGGCCGGAGGCCGCGGTGATGCGCACGCGGATCCAGTCGGACAGAACCTGCGTGCCGCCGGTCACCGCCGAACGGTCGCCGCCGGATTCACGGATTACCGGAGCGGATTCGCCGGTGATCGCCGCCTCGTTGACCGAAGCGACGCCTTCGATCACCTCGCCGTCCGATGGAATGATGTCGCCGGCCTCGACGAGCACCACGTCGCCGACCTTCAGGCTGGTGCCGGGCACCAGCTTTAACCTGGTGCGGTCGTCGCCGCTCAACAGCTTGGCCTGGGTCTCGGTGCGAGCCTTGCGCAGTGAATCGGCCTGCGCCTTGCCTCGGCCTTCGGCGACCGCTTCGGCGAAGTTGGCGAAAAGCACGGTGAACCACAGCCAGATGATGATCTGCAGCGAGAAGCCGAGATCGCCGCCACCAGTGACGAGATCCTTGACGAACAGGACTGACGTGAGCGCCGAGACGGCGGCGACGACGAACATCACCGGATTGCGCATCAGGGTGCGCGGGTTGAGTTTCCTGAAGGCGCCGTCGATGGCGGGCAGCAGGATGCGGGCATCCATGATGACAGCGGATTTGGACTGGCTCATTTGGTGGCTCCAGTATCGGTGTTGGTGACCGATCGATCGTAGGCCGAACGAAGATGCGGAAGCCCGGAGGCCAGCAGCCAGATCACGATCATGACTGCCGCAATGCCGAAGAACGTGGACATGGTCGGGAAGGGAGGCGGGGTTGCCCGTTTCCGATCGTGTCGATGCCGAATCTTGCGACGTATGGTTTCGAGCCAGGACATGACATTGATCCAAGGTGCGACGGTTCAGAAAGTCTGCCCGTGGATGCCAGCCAGGTGCTCGACAATCGGTCCGACCGCCAGCGCCGGGAAGAAGGTGAGGCCGCCGACGATCAGAATGACGCCGACCAGCAGCCCGACGAACAGCGGCCCGTCGGTCGGGAAGGTGCCGGCGGAGGCGGGTACCGTCTTCTTGGCGACCAGCGAGCCGGCGATCGCCAGAGCCGGGATGATGACCAGGAAGCGGCCCATCAGCATGCCGATGGCAAGCGTAATGTTGTACCAGGGCGTGTTGCCGGTCAGGCCGCCAAAGGCCGAGCCGTTGTTGGCGGCAGCCGAGGTGTAGGCATAGAGAACTTCGGAGAAGCCGTGCGGGCCGGCATTGGCCATCGAAGCGACGCCGGTCGGCAGCACCACCGCGATGGCGGTGAAGATCAGCATCGCCAGCGGCAGGCAGAGAATGGCGAGCATCGCCATCTTGACCTCCTTGGCCTCGATCTTCTTGCCGAGATATTCGGGCGTGCGTCCGACCATCAGTCCGGCGACGAAGACGGCGATCACGATGTACATCAGGATGCCGTAGAGACCGGCGCCGACACCGCCGACAATGACCTCGCCGAGCTGCATGTTGATGATCGGGATCATGCCGCCAAACGCTGTGAAGCTGTCATGCATGGCGTTGACGGCGCCGCAGGACGCGGCGGTGGTGATCACCGCAAACAGCGCCGACAAAGCGATGCCGAAGCGCGTTTCCTTGCCTTCCATGTTGCCGCCGTCGATGCCCAGCGCATGCACCAGCGGATTGCCTGATGCTTCCGCCCAGTAGCAGACGGCGACGCCGGCGATGAACAGGACGCCCATTGCAGTCAAGATCGACCAACCCTGGCGCTGGTCGCCGTTCATGCGGCCGAAGACGTTGGTCAGCGCCGCACCGATGGCGAAAATCGAAACCATCTGGATCAGATTCGAGATCGCGTCGGGATTTTCGAAGGGATGCGCGGCATTGGCGTTGAAGAAGCCGCCACCATTGGTGCCGAGCATCTTGATGGCGATCTGCGAGGCAACCGGCCCGACCGCGATCGTCTGCCGCGCGCCCTCCAGGGTTGTGGCGTCGAGATAAGCGCCGAGCGTCTGCGGTATGCCGAGATAGATATAGACCAGCGTCAGCACCATGCAGAGCGGCAACAGCAGGTAAAGGGTGCACCGGGTCATATCGACCCAGAAATTGCCGATCGATTTGCCGGAGGCCTTGGTGAAACTGCGGATCAGCGCGATTGCGATGGCGATGCCGGTCGCTGCGGACAGGAAGTTCTGCACGGTGAGGCCGGCCATCTGCACGAGATAGGACATCGTGCTTTCACCGCCGTAGTTCTGCCAGTTGGTGTTGGTCATGAAGCTGGCGGCGGTGTTGAAGGCGAGCCCGGGTTCGACGGAGCTCATGCCGGCCGGATTGTAAGGCAGGCTGCCTTGCAGCCGTTGCAGGGCGTAGAGCACCACGAAGCCGGCGAGGTTGAAGAACAGCAAGGCCGCCGCATAGGTGGTCCAGTGCTGCTCCTCACGCTCGCTGGTCCCCGAGATGCGATAAAGGCTGCGCTCGACAGGACCCAAAATCGGCGAGAGGAATGTGCGGTCGCCGCTGAAAACGCGATACATGTAGCCGCCGAGCGGCTTCACCAGCAAAACGACGATCCCGCAATAGACGAGGATCTGCATCCATCCGTTGAAAGTCATTGAAATAGCCTTCCGTGCCTGCGCCAGTTGCCGTTAGAAACGTTCTGGGCGAATGAGGGCGTATGTCAGGTAGACGAGAAGGAACAGGGTCACAGCGCCACCGAGGATATAGTCGACAAGCATGTTGCGGTCCTTCCGCCTAAAGACTGTCGCAGGCTTTGACGAAGGCGAAGAACAGGGCGAAAAACAAAAACCCTATGCCGAGAACGATGATGTCCATCGGAGCTGTTCCTTATTTTCGTTTTTGCACTGGCTTGCCTGCAGCCGGGCAGCGTTGAAGTCATGTGAAGACACTCTGTCGCGATGATAATGGCGACCGAGATGTGTCCTTCCCGACGGAATATGGATCCAAACCCCATAAAGGTTCGAGACGTGGCGAAGAGGAAAGAAATAAGAATCCTATAAAGGATTTGCCGTCGCGGTTCTCTGCGCGGCGCTCGAAGACAAGTCGTGCACCGGTGCGGAGCCACTGAAAATCAACGATTTCGCCGCATACGCCCGCTTCCCGCCCAGTTCATCGAAGAACGGAATGCGGCTGTCGTCCGGCGTGCGAATGGCTGGCGCGTGCGAAGCTGATGCGGGAAAGTCGAGGGCGGACGCGCTCCGCCAAATCGGCTGCTCAGCCTTCGGCCTTGAAGTTCTTGGCTTCCTTCTCGACCTTGGCGCTGTCCTTGCCGTGCTTGCGCATCAGATCCTTCGCCTGGTTGGGCGAAACGTCGGTGGTCTCGGCCAGGCGCAGGGCCTCCTTGTCGTCCGGTTCGCGTTTCTTCCGATCGGCCATTGCGGTCCGTTTGTCAGCCATCACAATGCCTTTATGCTCTTGGCGATTTCGTTCAGCACCTTGCGGTCGGTGCCGTGGCGCTTGATCAGCGTGCGAGCCTGGTCGGGAGTGATGCCGGCTTCCTCGGCGAGATGCCTCACCTCATAGTCTTCGTCGCCGGCTACTTGAGAGCGATCGCGGTTGTCGGTCTTGGTCTTGTCGTCTGGCATGGCAGTTCTCTCCTCACTTAGAGGCTGTTTGGAAAGTCTACTCCGGCGGCCATCTGATGGCGTTTTCTGCGCTTCCGGTGCTCACGGACCCGAACGTCCGCTGCGCTCCGGTTCTCGAAACCACCACCATATGACTCGCCGGAGCGACTTTCGAAACAGTCTCTTAGACCTGGAGCATAACGGCGGAGATTTCGTGAGGTTCCTTAATGCATGTCGCCCAAAAGTGCGCAGCGGTTTTGGGACAACGACATGCATAAACAGGAGCAATGCATGTCGCCCAAAAGTGCGTAGCGGTTTTGGCACAACGACATGCATAAAAACAACCAAGAGCACGTCGCATCGAGTTCTTCAGACGTGACGCGCTTTAATGCCGGCCTTCGCGCACAAACACATGGGCTTCCTTGGCGGCCGCCGTGAATGCCCGCCGCGCAGTGCCAACCGCCCGCCGCTGCTCCATCGCATCCATCATGGCTTTCAAGGCCGCGCGATATTTCGGCCCGCGCTTTTCGTTTGGCCATTTGTCGACCAGAAGCGAGGCCGCCTGGACCGTCCTCGTCACAGAAAGCCGGCGTCCGGTGCGTTCGCTCTCGATCGTCACCGGAACGTCGAACTGTTCATCACGCATTGCCGCCAATCCTTGACTCCAAGGACAGCAACGGCGCAGCCGCATTATTCGTTCCGATAGCGAATGGCGCGATCCATCCCGATCACAATTCATGGTTACTGAGTGGCTTATGCGCCAGTCTCATTTTAGACAGTGCGCAAGCCAATTGCGGGCCGGGCGATGTGCATTAGCGGCACCGATGGTCGAACACGATCCCCATGGTCCTGCCAATTGCGGTCATGACAATAAGCTCGACCAGTTGGTCGTCGCTGTCCGTACAAGCTGGGCCTGCCCGGCGGATGGTATCTATTGCGGCTCTGGTCGATATGGTGTCGCCGGCGCGGAATTTTGAAAGCGCAGATGAAACGAGTTCATGGGCCGGCAAGTCAACGACAGGCGCTCTCGAAACGATGTCCATTGGCCTCCTCCGCCATGAACTCTCTGCCACGAGAATAATACGCCGAATGGTGGTTTTCGCCAGCGAAATTGTGGTCCGACCAGAGGCCAATCTGACACCAATCGGACTGGGACAGCTACCTTTTTGCAGGGCTCAGCGCGATGCTGCCGACTTCGATTTCTCTCGGCTCTTCGCAGCTGGCTTGACCCTTATGCGCATCGCTCCGCCCTCGGGATGATCGATCTCAAAGGCATTGGTCTTGCGCACGAGATCGCTCAGCTTGCGAAAGCCGAAGGTCCTGGGATCGAAGTCGGATGCCAGATTGGCGAGCTGATTGCCGACAATGCCGAGCGGCACCCAGCCGTCCTCGGTTCCCATCTGTGAAATGACCCTGGTGATGATCGGCGTCGCGGCGCTGGGCGGCTGCAAGGACTTCGTCGGCGCCGCATCGTTCGCGTTGGCTGGCGCAGTCGGAAGCAGGTTCTCGGTGTATACGAACCGGCGGCATGCCTGCCGGAAACTCTCCGGCGTCTTCTGCTCGCCAAATCCATAAACGTCGATTCCGTGCTCCCTGATGCGAGCGGCAAGGCGGGTGAAATCGCTGTCGGACGACACCAGGCAGAAGCCTTCGAACCGCCCGCTGTGGAGAAGGTCCATGGCGTCGATGACGAGCGTGATGTCGGATGCGTTCTTGCCGGTGGTGTAGGCGAATTGCTGCTGCGGGATGATCGCATGCTTCGACAGCACATCCGCCCATGCCTTTGAGCGGGTGCTGGAGAAATCGCCGTAGATGCGACGAACGCTTGCCTCGCCGATCTTTGCGATCTCCTCGAACAAGCCGTCGGCAATCTTGGCCGAGGTATTGTCCGCGTCGATCAGCACTGCAAGACGTGGAGAACGTGGTTCGGTCGGCAAGGTGAGCCCCTGTTTTTGGCTGCGCACCAGAGACATATGGTGCAGCGGAGCCATGCGAAACCTTTTTATCGAAATACGAACGTCATCTACTTCTCCAGATACAAAATCATGCCGGCGTGGTGCAGCACGCCGTCAATGAACGTTCCGTCAGCGGTAAAGCCGGTGTCGTCCCAGTAGTCGATGTGATTTCCCCGGATCTCATAGCGGCCCTGGTATGCGCTCTTACGGTTCCCGCGCGCTTCGTCATAGCGACCATTTGGAAGCAAGTTGTGGCGGATATGGCCATCGGCCGTGACCCACATCCCGACATAGGGGTGGCTTGCCGAAGGTCGGGCAGCGGTATTTTGCGCGATATTCATCCGGGCGAGGCCTTTCTGTGCGGATAAGCCGGCCGCGCCGGCAACAAGCACGGCAGCGGCAAGTATGGAAATCTGTTTCATGGGACTACTTGCTGGCTGTCGGCCGGATGACGATCTCGTTCACGTCGACATCGTCCGGCTGTTCGGTGGCAAAGCGCACGGCACGGCCGATCGCGTCGGGCTGCAGGGCAATGGCACGATAGGTCTTCATCACTTCCACCGCGACCGGATCGGTGATCGTGTCGGCGAGCTCGCTCTCGACCACGCCGGGGTGGATGCAGGTGACGCGGATGTCGTTCTGCTCCTGCCGCAAGCCATCGGAGATGGCGCGGACCGCGTATTTGGTTGCGCAATAGACCGCGGCTGTCGGCGATACCGAAAGCGCGCCGATGGAGGCGATGTTGACGACATGGCCGGAGCCTCGGGCCGTCATCTCCGGCAGCACCGCAGCGATCCCGTAGAGCACGCCCTTGATGTTGACGTCGACCATTCGGTCCCATTCGTCGACCTTCATCGAGGCCATCAGCGACAACGGCATGACACCGGCATTGTTGACGATCACATCGACGCGTCCCCAGGCCTGGCGCGCCGCATCGGCAAAGGCGGCGACATCGGCGCGGTCGGTCACGTCCAGGCGGCGTGTCAGTGCCTCCCCGCCCGTTGCCCTGATCTCTTCTGCGAGGGCGTTCAGCCGATCGGTGCGGCGCGCGCCGAGCATGACCTTTGCTCCTACGGCACCAAGCTCCCGGCCGATGGCGGCGCCAATGCCGCTCGAAGCCCCGGTGATGAGCACGACTTTGTTGAGGGACATGTTTCGTCTCCGTCTGGTTGATCCTGCGAACCGCGATGCAGCGGTTGCCACGAAGATGGATCTGTTTCACTGTAGCGATAAGACGACCATTTGTTTACAGCGTCGAAAGCACAGCTAACCAATGCAGCCGGATCTCAATGCGCTTGCCGTCTTCGCCCTCGTCGCCGAGGAGCGGAGCTTTCGCGCGGCTGCGGACCGGATGGGCGTCACCCGCTCGGCGGTCAGCCAGACGATGAAGCGGCTGGAAGAGACGCTCGGTATCGCGCTGGTCCAGCGCACGACGCGAAGCGTCAGCCTGACCGAGGCTGGCGAACGCCTTTACGCCGAGATAGCGCCCGCCATTGCCGACATGCGCGCCGCAATGGAGAGCACCGGGGACCTGGGCGGGCGTCCGCGCGGGCAGTTGCGGCTCGCCGTCTCGTCGATCGCCGAGCGCTTTCTTTCAGGGCCGTTCCTGGCGACTTTTGCCGAAGCCAATCCGGAGGTCCGGATCGACATCACGGTGACGGACGAGGAATTCGATATCGTCGCCGAGGGATACGATGCCGGCGTCAGGCTCGGCGAGGTGATCGAGCAGGACATGATCGCGGTGGCTGTCGCCGGTGACGAGCGGCAGCTGGCCGTCTGCGCGCCAGCCTATCGCGATCGATTTGGCGAGCCTTCGCATCCGCAGGAACTCGCGGGCCATCGCTGCATTGGCTGGCGCCGCGCACCGAAGGTTGCGCCCTATCGCTGGGAATTCGCCGAGGACGGCAAGGAGTTCAGCGTCGCGGTGGCGCCGGAGATCACGACCAACGACATGGCGTTGATGATAAAGCTCGCCATTGCCGGCGCCGGCATCACTTTCGGCATGGAGGAAAGCTTTCGCCCGTGGATCGCTCGGGGCGAACTGGTGCCGGTTCTCGTCGACTATTGCCCGCGGTTTGCCGGCTTCTACCTGTATTATCCGAGCCGTCGCAACGTCGCGTCGAAGCTGCGCGCCCTTGTCGAACACCTGCGGCGTCCTGGCTAGCGTTTTCCACGCGGACGATTGAACCGAAATCGCTTTCCGGCCCCATCATCCGCTTCGGGACGCGAGATCGTCAAAACTCGCTATGCGCAGCGGTATCTCGATATTGCAATTATATTAGTGTTAGCGCATGTTTCTGTCAGCCGGCCGCAAGCCGGTCAGGCCCGGTGGCCAGCCGGTCACCCCCAACAGGCTGCCGGGCCGCCCGCAACGGCTTGGGATCACAGTTGCCGGTCACGAAAGTCGCGTTTGCTTTTGTCGTCTGCCGTATCGCACGTCCTTTAGGATTCTCTAATATTGGCTATGGCTAATATACGGAGATGACCTAGACTGGGTCCCATGCGTAGGCGGGCAGAGGCCGGAACCGGCCGGCTAGAGTTCATTCCCCCGATGGAGCCCAGGCTGGTGGCCAAGCCGCCCGAGGGCGACGACTGGATTCATGAGATCAAGCTGGATGGCTACCGCGCCCAGATCATTATCAACGGCCCCGAGGATATCCGCGTCTATACCGAAACCGGCAAGGACCGGACGCGCCAATATCTGGGCATCGTGGAAGCCGCGGGCGAGCTTGAAGTGAAGAACGCCATCATCGACGGCGAGGCGGTCGTCACCGACAAGGCCGGCATGCCCGACTTCAACGCGCTCCAGAACGCCGTCGACAACAATCCCTACGGCATGTACCTGGGCGCATTCGACATTCTGCACCTGAACGGCCATGATCTGCGCGACATCGGCTGCAAGGCGCGCCGCGAAATTCTCTGCGGTATCATCAAGCCGCACAGCCGGATTCGTTTCAGCGAGGCCCTGCCTGGTGACGCGCAGTCGCTCTTCCACCTCGTCGAGGAGGTCGAGCTTGAGGGAATTGTCTCGAAGCGCGCCGACAGCAAATATCGCAGCGGCCTGACCTCAAACTGGCTGACGACCAAGAGCTTCACGGTCGATGAATTCGAACTGTTGGGCGTCGAGCGCCAGCCCGGCGAGGCAGCCTTCGCCCTTTTGGCACAGCCCGGCACCGGGAAATATATCGGTACCGCCCTGATCAGCCTGGGCCGCGGCATGAAGGAGCGGCTGTTGAAGCGGGTTCGGGAGCACGCCGGGCCGCCGCCAGAGGCGATGAAGAAACGGCCGCGGACACAATGGCTCAGGCCCGGGGTGAAGCTGCGCGTCAAGCATCTCCGCGGCGATCACAGCCACATACGCCACGCCTCGCTGCTGGGTTTCAGTGACGAGGAGTAGCGTCGTTTGGACACCGGTTTAGCCGCTCGACCGTCTCAACGATAGCCTTTGGCACGCGGCATTACCGAGGGGATGAAGAGCCAGCGACACAGGGGTCAAGCCGGGGATGATCGGCCGTGTGATGCACCTGCACGGCAAGGAGACCTGCCGCGTGCTTCGCCACAAGTCTGAGGGCGGGTATGAAACAGAATCAGGAAGGCAATCGGCGGTCATCCGTAGGCAGCGCATTGGCCATCGGGCTTTTGATATCGAGCATATCTCTGGCAGGGTGCACTACAGGCTCAACTAGCGGTGCGGATGGATGGCTTAGGAAGGGATATTTTGACGGGGTTACCGAAGCAATGTTTAAGAAAGGCATGATGCCCGTAGCGATCGACTGCCGGTTCGATAGCACAGCTCCGGGCAAAGCGGCCTATGGATCAAAAGTTACGTGGAAACCTGCCCCCAGAGACATTCGCTGGGTAATGCATGTCGGCACTCCCGATTACGTTGCGAGCAGTGAAGCTGAATCACGCGCAATCGGCCTTCATCGCGTGTTTTCGAAAAGGGTTCGTGACAAAGCAACGGGTCAAGTAGTTCAGTGTTCGATCTCGACGGATTGATCCTCTCAGCGGCCGCTGACCATCTGGAAGAGACTATTCCCTACCGTGCCAACCGGGGGGGTCATGGCCAACGAAGCTGCCCAAACCGCGCTCCTTCATGCCCGGCTGGGGGCAACCGGGCCGCGAATTGGCCGCAATGCCCCGGTACCTGCCGTGGCTCATGCTATCCCTGAGGTGCGTGAAGTATGAAGTATCTGTTGTCTCTGGGCATTGTGCTCTTTTCGGTACCTTTATCGGCATCGGAGATCATCCTGGAGCAGGTCACATTGCGCCGAGGGATGGAAGGCGACACCAGGCAGTCGGGAGCCTTGGACGATCCGAAAACCTACAGCAAAAACAAGGTGTACCGTGAGGAAAAGGCGCTCGCAGCGAAAGCTGGCATCGAGATAGACCAATTCCTGGACGATTACTATGCGAAAGGATTTAGGAAAGAATCTGGAGCCAGCAGAGCAGTACACTACCTGCTATTCCGTAATTCAATCTCGGCACCGCAGTGCAAGAGGGAATATTTGATCCAACGGGTAAGGCAAACCAAGATATACTACAGAAATAATAGAAAGATTGCGGATAGAACAGTCAAGTATCTTGTGGAGGTTTTCAAGCTGAACAGCTGCGGGCACACCAAACGCGCCGACCGTCATAGACAGCTTCATTTTCTGGGGGACGTCCAAATCGAGAAAGACTGTCGTCGACATCGAGGTCGGTTGCGGCGAGGTGCGCAGCGTGGCCGATGGTTTGGCTTGGCCTTTCGAGCAGAAAATCCTGTTCAAAGAGCTGCAGGATTATTCCAGCAAGCCCGGCCTCTACGATAAGGTCAGCTTCGAGTCTTCCAGGTCCTACAGCTTTACCTCGGAATTCGACCGGAATGGACACAAGATAACGCTGCCGGATTTTCTTAGGTAAGCTTCCTCGAACGACCTTGCTCCCTTCCCGGCTGAAGCAGCTGATCTGAGCCGTGCCCGACTTTTCTTTCAGCCGGCGCCGGGACTCGAAGGTTTTTTACGGTGACAGTGCACCTTTTTGTCTTCTTCTGTTCCCGCATTCCACCCGTTGCCCGCTGCCTCGGTGGCGGGGCCTTTTGGGCATCCGGAACCAGAGCTTGGCGATCCGGTTAACTGGATATGCCAAACAAAATCAAAGACCCGCCACCGAAGCCCGCCCCGAAGAAGACACCTGTCCGTCGTCCCGATAAGGAAGCATCGCCGGAGCCTGAACATGTGGACCCGCCGCCACGAGACGTGCGCGAGGCTCCGGCACCAAATCCAAACGGCGACAGGAAGTCCTAACCGCCGCACAAGAACGACGTAGCGCCTCGCCGCCACATGACGGCGGCTTTTCATTTCGGAACCGGAGCGACCCCTCAAAAGTAAGCTTTCGCCTGATCTATAGGCAATTACGGTGACAGTGCACTATTTCTTTTCCTCGCCTGCTGCGTCCCCATTACGCTGCGTGTTTTCAGTTTTCAGAGGTCCCAACCGGCCAGCCGTAGGCGAGGCGAGCAAATGCGGGAACGGATACATTTTTGTCAGCAGACAACGCGGTCCCATTCCATTGCGCCTCTACGAACTGTTGCTTCGGTGTTATGGTGTTCCTGCATGATCAGACTGCAAGGATATGAAGGCATGCCCGAAGTCACCCGCCGTACACTTCTTGCGTTCATCGCTGTACCCTCGTTCGTTGAACCGACGTTTGCTGAAGGGGAAGGTGCCTCACCCGAATTGCAGGCGCTGATCGGAGCCCATGAGGCCGCCTACGACGCGCTCCACAGGGTTGTTCATCGAGCGGACAGCAGCAGCCACGACCGCAAGAGGGCAGACCGGATTGAAGAGGACGCATTGCTGGCCATCTGCTCGTATCCTGCGATCGGTCGAGGCGACCGCCGAGCCAAGGCCGAGTACCTGTTAGCCACTGAAGCACGGGGCGAACTTGACTTGGAAGAGCACATGCAGGCCATCCTGCACTCGATGATGCGGGGCTGATACCATTGTCACCGGCAGCCACCGCAATTCGATGGCTCCAGCGAGTTCAATGGAAAGCGGATGGTTCTGCGGCTCTCTTGGACTGCTCGGCCCGACGATGTGGGTGCCCGAACACGTGGGAGAGCATCACATCGAGCCCTTGAGACCGGTTCGAGGTGCAGCCGCCCGGTATCTACTTACGCGGCGCGTCGTTGAGCGAGGTGGAAACCCGAACGGGCTCGACGAGGCTCGACGGCGGTCACGATGCTGTGGTGGTGATCGCAGTACACGCGGTCAGGCGAAGTTGGCCCAGCACAAAAGCGGTGACCGCCGGGCACTGACCGATCTTCGCGAACCGGGAAGCGGCATTGACAACTGCCCAGCTTGATGAGGGGGACGTCACTCGTTGGCAGTCTGGTATTTTCAGGCATGATGTCTTTCTGGTTCCTAAAGGTTGGCCGTACGTCATCGCCATGATCCACGGTGGAGGGCAGCGACTGGGTCGGGCGAGTTCATCTCGCTTGGCTGGCTATGGAACACCATGTGGTGTCGGGAACTGCTTCAAGCAATTGCTTGCGGCTAGAAGCCACACCGCTGCTGATGGGTGCGCGAAGCAGGCATCCTTGTCTGTGCCGACGGGGCGGTTTGTCCGAAGGCGGGGTGGGCGCGGATTGTGGGCCCCACCACGCTGCGTTTTTTTTCGGTTTTAGGGAACCGGCCAGCAATGCGGATACGTTTGTCAGCAGACGATGTAGTCGCGTCCTAGAGCGCCTCTCCGAAGTGTTGCGCCGGCCGGCCTGTCAGATAGCAAGGATATGACGCCTGCCCGAAGTCACCCGCCGTACACTACTTGCGTTCACCGCCGTGGCGTCCGTCGTTGAACCGACGTTTGCTGAAGGGGAAACTGCCTCACGCGAATTGCAGGCGGAAGCGTCGTTCCAGATGGTTCGAGAATGCGGCAGGCTGTCGCGGATCTGGCCCGCGCCAACCGCTCACCGAAGGTGCAAGGAAAGGTGCAGGTAAATTCGACGACGATCGATATTTCTCAGCTAAAACAACCTGTTAGTATGGAAATATGGCGGAGAGAGCGGGATTCGAACCCGCGTTACGGTCTCCCGTAAACACACTTTCCAGGCGTGCGCCTTCAACCACTCGGCCACCTCTCCGTCCTGGCATTTTCGCTGCGGCCGGTTTCGCCGCGCGGGTTGGGGAGATGCCGTCTCCTTGGGGGATTCCGGTCCGGAACTCCGCACCGTCGGCGCCGTCAACCAGCGGACGCCTTTTCCCCACACCTGAGCCGTCAAAGCAACAGGCGCGGGGCTCATCTAGTCGATCCGGTGCCGAATGCCAAGACATAACAGCACTCTATTCGCTTTGTCGGACAGGGGTGCTCAGTCCATGCCGCCAGCGCTGCTAGGCAAGCCGATCGCCGCGATCGGCGGCGTCGTCTTGGCCGACCGAGCTGCGAAAACCGGCGGCGGTTCAACTCAACTGTCGCGATTGCGGATAAAGCGCGCAGATCCTATTTATCAGGCCGATACAGATATTTCTGAAAGTGCGGGGAGGTAGGGTCTGGATGTTCCGCTTCGTCTTCCGTCTTGCCGCAATGGTTGCGCTTTCGGTTTCGGTCATCATGGCGGTGATCGACGCGACGCGCTCGGTGGCCGCCTCCGCCCTGGTCATGACCCCGCTCAACACGAGCTGGCTAGCCGTCGCGCCGGATACGCGAAGCGCCTTCGAAAGCTTCGTCCGCGACAGGCTTGGTCCGCTGCTGTGGGACGGCGGCATCGCCTGGGTGCTCAACCAGCCCGGTTTCGCGGTGTTCGCGGTGCTTGCCTTCGTTCTCTACATGATCGGGTACCGGCGGGAGCGGGCAACCGGGCGGTTCGCCTAGACTTGATAATTTGTTGTTGATGACCTTCCGGCGTCCCCAACCAAGGCGTCCCAACCAAAGAGAAAGGGAGACTGCACATGTTTCTCAGCGACATGCTGAACAAGAAGCTCAACCTGCCGAAGCCTGCCGAGGCGCTGCCGGGTCGCGCCAACCCTATCCCGACGGCATCCAATCACTTTGTCTCGAAGCGGCCGCTGAAGGGGCCCTATCCAGACGGGCTGGAGAAGGCCATGTTCGGGCTGGGCTGCTTCTGGGGCGCGGAACGCCTGTTCTGGCAGGTCGAGGGCGTCTGGGTCACGGCCGTCGGCTATGCCGGTGGCGTCACCCCCAATCCGACCTACCAGGAAACCTGCACCGGTTTGACCGGTCATGCCGAAGTGGTGCTGGTCGTCTACGACCCGAAGATCGTGTCCTATGCACAGCTTCTGAAGCTGTTTTGGGAAAGTCATGATCCGACGCAAGGCATGCGCCAGGGCAACGACGTCGGCACCACCTACCGCTCGACGATCTACACCTTCGGCGATGCGCAATACCAGGCGGCGATCGCCTCGCGCGACGGCTACGAGGCCTCGTTGCGCGGCGCCGGGCGCGGCAAGATCACCACCGAGATCGCGCCGGCGCCGGAATTCTACTTCGCCGAGGAAGACCACCAGCAATATCTGGCGAAGAATCCCTACGGCTATTGTAATCTGCAGGGCACCGGCGTCGCCTGCGCCATCCCGGCTGGCGTCTCCGCCTGAGGCCTTGGCGGGACGATGATCCCGGCTTTTCCAACAGGTCAAAATTCCGCGTGAATTTTGCTTCGGGCCGTGCCAGATTGGCCCGAAGCGGGAGGAAGACACTCCTGTCTGATGTCGCATGCCTGCCGGAGAACCGAGCAGGCAGGCGGTGCATAACGGAAAAATAACCGACAGGGTGTGGATCACATGAAACGTATCGTTCTCGGCCTCCTGGCCGCAACTGCGATGGTTCTTCCGGCCTTCGCCGCGGACATCCAGCCAGCACTTCTCTACGATCTCGGCGGCAAGTTCGACAAGTCGTTCAACGAAGCGTCCTACAACGGCGCCGAAAAGTTCAAGGCCGAAACCGGCATCGCCTATGTGGAATTCGAGGTCTCAAACGCCACCCAGCGTGAGCAGGCACTGCGCCGTTTCGCCGAGGATGGCCGCAATCCGATCGCCATGGCGGGCTTCTCCTGGGCGGATGCGCTGGAGAAGATCGCCGTCGAGTTTCCCGAGACCAAATTCGCCATCATCGACATGGTCGTCGACAAGCCCAACGTCCGCTCCGTCGTCTACAAGGAGCAGGAAGGCTCCTATCTCGTCGGCATGATGGCGGCGATGGCCTCGAAGACCAAAAAGGTCGGCTTCATCGGCGGCATGGACATTCCGCTGATCCGCCGATTCGGCTGCGGTTATGTCGGCGGCGCCAAGGCGGCCGGCGCGACCGATGTCATCCAGAACATGACCGGCGACACGCCGGCAGCCTGGAACGATCCGGCCAAGGGCGGCGAGATCGCCAAGACGCAGATCGACCAGGGCGCCGACGTGATCTACGCAGCGGCAGGCGGCACCGGTGTCGGCGTGCTACAGGCAGCAGCCGACGGCGGCAAGCTCGGCATCGGCGTCGATTCCAACCAGAACGGCCTGCAGCCCGGCAAGGTGCTGACCTCGATGGTCAAGCGCGTCGATGTTGCCGTCTACAACACGTTCATGGACGCCAAGAACGACAAGTTCACCGGCGGCATCAACGATCTCGGCCTCAAGGAGGGCGGTGTCGACTACGCCATGGACGACAACAACAAGGCGCTTGTCGACGACGCGATGAAGGCGGCGGTCGAAAAGGCCAAGGCCGATATCATCGCCGGTACCATCAAGGTGCACGATTACATGTCGGACAATTCCTGCCCCTATTGACCGCGAGATTGCCGATCTGATCGACGCCGCCGGGTGAAAACCCGGCGGCTTTTTATCCGCAAGCTTACCAATGCGGCGGCTTGGTCACCGGCACGTCGGGTGCGGCCTGTTCCTCCAGCGCCAGGAAGCGGTCGGCCAGCGCATCGAGCTTGCGCTGCATGCGCTCGATCACCTTCCACTGCTCGGCGATCTGGCCGGACAGTTCCTCGATGATCTTCTCCTGCTCGGCGGCGCGGATTTCCAGCGTCGTCAGCCGGTCGTCGGGCATGGTCATTTGAAATCCTCGATCTGGCGAATGTGAAGGCTGCGGCACGTTCGAAATTGACAAGCGCGCGGGGATTTGTCGAGAGTGAACGCTGCTCCGGCAATTGGCACAGGCGGGGCGTCATGCTAGGCGTTTTGACCAAGCGATAAAAATACGATGGGAAAGGCTGCATGGCGCAAGCCGCAATCGAGCTGATCGGCATCAACAAGAGTTTTGGCGCCGTACGCGCCAATCGCGACATCAATCTGGAGATCGCGCGCGGCACCATCCACGGCATTGTCGGCGAGAACGGCGCTGGCAAGTCGACGCTGATGTCAATTCTTTATGGGTTCTACCAGGCCGACAGCGGCGAGATCCGCGTCGGCGGCCAGCCGGCGTCGATCAAATCGCCCAACGACGCCATCGCGCTCGGCATCGGCATGGTGCATCAGCATTTCATGCTGGTCGACAATTTCACGGTGCTGGAAAACGTTATTCTCGGCGCCGAAAGCGATGCGCTGCTGAAGAAGAGCATCGCCAAGGCGCGGTCCGAGCTGGAACGGCTCGAGCGCGAATACGGGCTGGAGGTCGATCCCGATGCGATCATCGAGGAATTGCCGGTCGGCCTGCAGCAGCGAGTCGAAATCCTCAAGGCGCTGTATCGCGGCGCCGAGATCCTGATTCTCGACGAGCCGACGGGCGTGCTGACTCCCGCAGAAGCCGACCATCTGTTCCGCATCCTCAGGCAGTTGAAGGAGCAGGGTAAAACGATCGTGCTGATCACCCATAAGCTGCGCGAGATCATGGCGATCACCGACACGGTCTCGGTCATGCGCCAGGGCACGATGGTGGCGACACGAGAAACCACGAAGACCACGGTCGGAGAACTGGCCGAGCTGATGGTCGGGCGCCGCGTGCTGCTCAGGGTCGAGAAGGGCGAGGCGGAAGCCGGCGGGGTCAAGCTCGCGGTGAAGAACCTGACGGTGAAGGATTCGCGTGGCGTCACCATGGTCGACGACGTCTCCTTCGATGTGCGCGCCGGCGAGATCGTTGGCATCGCCGGCGTCGCCGGCAACGGGCAATCCGAAATGCTTGAGGCGATTTCCGGCATCAGGCGCGCCGTCTCGGGCTCCGTCATGCTCGACGGCAGGCCGATCGATCTGACCGGGGCCGCCGATCCCGGCGAACTGCGCGACCGCGGCCTCGCCCATGTCCCGGAAGACCGTCATCATGTCGGGCTGGTGCTGGCCTTCGAGGAGAACGAGAATTCGATACTCGGCTATCACGACGATCCGCGATACCTGAAGGGACCGTTCCTCGACATCGACGCGATCCGCGACGACGCGAGGGACAAGATCGCCAAATACGACATCCGCCCGGCGGACTGCCGTCTCAAGACCGCGAATTTCTCCGGCGGCAACCAACAGAAGATCGTGCTGGCGCGGGAAATGGAACAGGACCCGGGCGTGCTCATCGTCGGCCAGCCGACGCGCGGCGTCGATGTCGGCGCCATCGAATTCATCCACAAGCGGCTCATCGCCATGCGCGATCAGGGCAAGGCGGTGCTGGTGGTGTCGGTCGAGCTCGACGAGATCCGTTCGCTCTCCGACCGCATCCTGGTGATGTTTGCCGGCCGCATCGTCGGCGAGCGCGGCCCCGAGGCGAGCGAAGGCGAGCTTGGACTGCTGATGGCCGGCGTCGAGCACCGGGAGGCGGCGGAATGAGCACGCCTTACGCCAAGCTGCCGGCCTGGGCGGATTACGGGCTGATCCCGGTGATCAATCTCGCCGTTGCCTTCGTCGTCGCCGGCCTCGTCGTGCTTCTGGTCGGCGAAAATCCGTTCCGCGCTGCCGCCGTCCTGGTCGAGGGCGCCTTCGGCCGTGGGCAAGGCATTGCGTTCACGCTGTTCTACGCCACCACCTTCATCTTCAGCGGGCTGTCGGTGGCGGTTGCCGCGCATTGCGGCCTGTTCAACATCGGTGGCGAGGGCCAGGGCTATATCGCCGGTCTCGGCATCGGCATCGTCTGCCTGGCCTTCGACAGCGTGCTGCCATGGTGGCTCACCTTTCCGCTGGCGATCATTGCCGCTGCGGCGATGGGGGCGCTGTGGGCGCTGATCCCGGCCTATCTGCAGGCCAGGCGCGGCTCGCACATCGTCATCACCACGATCATGTTCAATTTCATCGCCGCCAGCGTCATGGTCTACGCATTGGTCGGATTCTTGAAGCCGGCCAATTCGATGGCGCCGCAGACACGCACCTTCCTCGACGGCGCGCAACTGCCGAAGCTCAACTGGGTCATCGAATTGTTCGGCGCCAAGATCCGCTCGGCGCCGTTCAACATCAGCTTCCTGTTGGCGCTGGCCATGGCGTTTCTGGTCTGGGTGCTGATCTGGCGCACCAGGCTCGGTTACGAGATGCGCACCTACGGCCACAGCGCGAAAGCGGCGCGCTATGCCGGCATTTCGGAGACCCGCATCATCATCGTCGCCATGATGATTTCGGGCGCGCTCGCCGGCATGATGGCGCTCAACCCGACGATGGGCGACCAGCACAATGTCGCGCTCGAATTCGTTTCGGGCGCCGGCTTCGTCGGCATCGCCGTGGCGCTGATGGGGCGCCTGCACCCGGTCGGCATCGTGCTCGCCGCAATATTGTTCGGCATGCTCTACCAGGGCGGCGCCGAGCTCGCCTTCGAGATGCCGGCGATCAGCCGCGACATGATCGTCATCATCCAGGGCCTGGTCATCCTGTTCGCCGGCGCGCTCGAGCATATGTTCCGGCCCTATGTCCAGGCGCTGTTCGCCTCGCTCAGCCCGAGATCTGTCGGCATCGAAGCGATCAAGGGGAAGGGTGCCTGAGATGGATCTGTTCAACGCCATCATTCAGGTTCTGGACTCGACCATCCGCCTGTCGGTGCCGTTGCTGCTCGCATGCCTCGCCGGTCTCTATTCGGAGCGGGCCGGCATTTTTGACATCGGGCTCGAGGGCAAGATGCTGGTCGGCGCCTTCGCCGGTGCTGCCTCCGCCTCCGTCTTCCATTCCGCCTATATCGGCCTCGGCATGGCCATCCTCATCTCGGTCGCTTTTGCGCTGGTCCACGGCTTTGCCTCGATCACCCATCGCGGCAACCAGATCGTCTCCGGCGTGGCGATCAATTTCATTGCCGCCGGATCGACGATCATGCTCGGCCAGGCCTGGTTCCAGCAAGGTGGACGTACGCCGGCTCTGGCCTCGGACGAGCGGTTCGGGGCGATCGTCTGGCCCGCCGCGGACGCGCTCAGGGGCGTGCCGATCCTCGGACCGATATATTCGGAACTGATCTCCGGTCATTCCGTGCTGGTCTATGTCGCGTTCCTCGCCGTGCCGTTCACCTGGTGGGTGCTGTTCCGCACCCGCTTCGGCTTGCGCATGCGCGCGGTCGGCGAGAACCCGGGCGCGGTCGACACCGCCGGCATCTCGGTCGCCTGGCTGCGCTACCGGGCGCTGATCTGCACCGGCGTGCTCACCGGCATTGCCGGCGCCTATCTGTCGATGGTGCAGAATGGCGGCTTCGTCAAGGACATGACTGCCGGCAAGGGCTACATCGCCCTGGCCGCGCTGATCTTCGCCAAGTGGAAGCCGGTCAACGCCATGTTCGCCTGCCTGTTGTTCGGCTTCCTCGACGCGCTGTCGATCCGCCTGCAGGGCACGCCGCTGCCGCTGATCGGCAAGGTGCCGGTGCAGCTCATGCAGGCGCTGCCCTATATCCTCACCGTCATCCTGCTCGCCGGCTTCATCGGCAAGGCAATTCCGCCGCGCGCCGGCGGCGTGCCCTATGTCAAGGAACGCTAAGCGTGATTTCGAACCGCAGGTCAGCGTCAGCGAAAAGTGGAAGCCGGTTTTCGGACAAGATCATGCAATGGAAAAACAATGTCCCATGATCTGTTCGAAGCGGCCAAGGCCGCCATGGCCAAGGCCTATGCGCCCTATTCGAAATTCCCGGTCGGGGCGGCACTGCGCACCGAGGACGGCCGCGTCTTTACCGGCGCCAACGTCGAGGTCGCGTCCTATCCGGAAGGTTGGTGCGCCGAAACCACCGCGCTCGGCCACTTCATCATGGCCGGCGGCGGCAGGGTAACGGAGATCGCTGTCATCGCAAAGCGCATGGCTAAATGCTCGCCCTGCGGCGGCTGCCGGCAGCGGCTGGCCGAATTCTGCCGGCCGGAAACCAAACTCTATCTTTGCGACAATGCCGGCGTGGTCGAAACCGTGACCATGGGCGAGATGCTGCCCTACGGCTTTCAGGGCGATATGTTGAAATGAAGAGCTTGGTTGAAATGAAGAGCTGGTTGACATGAAGGAAGCGCTTGATCGTCTGGTCGAAAGGCTGGACGGGCTGGCGCCCGCCACCGCGCTGGTGCTGGGTTCGGGCCTTGGCGGGCTTGTCGACCAGGTCGAGGATCCTGTCCGCATTTCCTATGGCGAATTGCCGGGCTTTCCCAGAAGCGGCGTCACCGGCCATGCCGGCGAGGTGGTGGCGGGACATTTTGCCGGCACGCCTGTGCTGATGCTGTCCGGCCGCGCTCACTACTACGAGCATGGCAACGCGGCGGCGATGCGGCCGGCGCTTGAAGTGCTTGCCGGCTTCGGCATCTCGCAACTGATCCTCACCAATGCCGCCGGCTCGGTCGATCCGGGCATGGGACCGGGCTCGGTGATGCTGATCACCGACCACATCAATTTCTCGGGTTCCAATCCGCTGATCGGCGAGCCGAGCGACCGCCGCTTCGTCGGCCTGACCGAAGCCTATGATGCCGGCCTTCGCTCAGCGATCGAGACGGCCGCGAAGGCGACGGACACCGCGCTGCACAAGGGCGTCTATATGTGGTTTTCCGGGCCGTGCTTCGAGACGCCCGCCGAGATCCGCATGGCGCGCGTCATGGGCGCCAATGCCGTCGGCATGTCGACCGTGCCGGAGGTCATTCTCGCCCGTTTCCTCGGCCTGCGCGTCGCCGCCTGCTCGGTCATCACCAATCTCGCCGCAGGGATGACAGGGGCGGAGCTTTCGCACCAGGAGACCAAGGACATGGCGCCGATCGGCGGCGCGCGGCTGGCGACCATCCTCCAGCGTGTGTTCCAGGATGGGTTGCCGGAGCGTAAGGTCCCGGCCTGATGCTTCCCCAGGAAATCATCCGCAGCAAGCGCGACGGCCACAAGCTGTCGACGCAGGAGATCGCCAGCTTCATCGAAGGCGTCACCGCCGGCACCGTCTCGGACGGGCAGGTCGGGGCCTTCGCCATGGCGGTGTTCTTCAACGGCATGAGCCGCGACGAGGCGGTGGCGCTGACCCTGGCGATGCGCGATTCCGGCGACGTGCTCGATTGGTCGGACCTGCCGGGTCCGGTCACCGACAAGCATTCGACAGGCGGCGTCGGCGACAATGTCTCGCTGATGGTGGCGCCGATCGTCGCTGCCTGCGGCGCTTATGTGCCGATGATTTCCGGCCGCGGCCTCGGCCATAGCGGCGGCACGCTGGACAAGATGGACGCCATCCCCGGCTATACCAGCCAGCCGGATGTGGCGGGATTCCGCAAGGCAGTGCTCGAAGCCGGCTGCGCCATCATCGGCCAGACCGCCGATCTCGCGCCCGCCGACCGCCGGCTCTATGCGATCCGCGACGTGACGGGAACCGTCGAATCGGTGCCGCTGATCACCGCCTCGATCCTGTCGAAGAAACTGGCCGCCGGCCTGCAGTCGCTGGTGCTCGACGTAAAGGTCGGCAACGGCGCCTTCATGGAAAAGTCGCGCGACGCAACGACACTGGCGAACAGCCTGGTCGAAGTCGCCAATGGCGCCGGCCTGAAGACCTCGGCGCTGGTCACCGGCATGAACGAGCCGCTGGCGTCGGCAGCCGGCAACGCGGTCGAGGTGCGCAATGCCGTCGATTTTCTCACCGGCCGCTTCCGCGACCGGCGCCTCGAGGATGTGACGCTGGCATTGGCCGCAGACATGCTGCAGTCGGCCGGGCTGGTGTCGTCCAACCAGGACGGCATGCGGCGCGCCGCCGAGACGCTTGCCGGCGGCGGTGCCGCCGCCGTCTTCGCGCGCATGGTGGCGGCGCTCGGCGGCCCAGCCGACTTCGTCGAGAACCCGGAAAAATACCTGCCGAGGGCGGCGACGGAATTTGCGGTCAAGGCCGCCGAAAACGGCTTCGTCACCGGCATCGCCACCCGCGAGATCGGACTTGCCGTCGTCGGGCTTGGCGGCGGGCGCATCCGGCCGGACGACAGGATCGACCATGCCGTCGGCATCACCCGGCTGCTGCCTGTCGGCGCGGAGGTGCGGGCCGGCGAGGCGCTGGCGCTGGTCCACGCCCGCAATGCCGGGGATGCCGAGGCGGCCGCCGCCGTCGTGCTTTCGGCCTATACGATCGGCGCTTCGAAGCCGCCCGCGGAAAAAACCGTCATCCGGCGGATCCTGCCGCGCGGTTGAAGTTTTTTTATTGGACCATGATCTTTCCGAAAACCGGTTTCCACTTTTCGGGATCATGGTTCACTGGACGAGCAGCAGCGCGCCGTTCTCGACCTGGTATTTTTCCAACCTCTGGAGAAAGCTCAGGCCGATCAAATTGGTGCGCAGCGCCCTGTCGTCGAGCACGACCGCCTGGACGCCGTCGAGCGTGATCTTGCCGATCTGCAGCCGATCGACGGTCACCAGCGCAGCCTTGATCGCGCCGTTGGCGGTGTTGACCTGGTGCTTGAAATCCGACGCGTTCAGCGAAACGCCGATCCTGCGCGCCGTCGAACTGTTGATGGCGACCAGCGTTGCGCCGGTGTCGATCATGCCGTCGACCGTTCGACCGTTGAGCTTGAACGCCGACGTGAAATGCCCGCGCGCGTCAGCCGGGATCACGACCTTGCGGCCGAGCGGCTGCGCCGGCCTGTCGGGAACCGTGGCCAGGTTCAGGTCCGTTTCGACCGCCGGGCTGGCCCCGACCGCCGATTTCAGCAGGCCTTCGAACATCTGCGGATTCGACTGGTAGAGCATCGGGAACGACGCCGATGCTACGGCGAGCACGCCAAGGATGAGAAGATTGCGCAGCATGGACCGGCCTTCGTGAAGACCCATGCTTATCGCGGCATGGTGTTTGCCGCTTTAACAGATGCAGAAAGCGGTCGTTTGCGTAAACGATCGGTAAACGAGCGGCGCCACGGTCATTTGGTCCCGTACATGCGGTCGCCAGCATCGCCGAGGCCTGGCATGATGTAGCCCTTCTCGTTGAGCTGGCGGTCGATGGAAGCGGTGAAGACCGGGACATCGGGATGCGCCTTGATGAAGCGATCGAGGCCTTCTGGCGCCGCCAGCAGGCAGAGGAAGCGGATGTTGGTGGCGCCGCGCCCCTTCAACTTGTCGATCGCGGCGATCGCCGAATTGGCGGTCGCCAGCATCGGATCGACGACGATCACCAGCCGGTCGGCGAGATCGCTCGGCGCCTTGAAGAAATATTCGACCGCTTCCAGCGTTTCGTGGTCGCGGTAGAGACCGATATGGGCGACGCGCGCCGCCGGCACCAGGTCGAGCAGGCCTTCGAGCAGGCCGTTGCCGGCGCGCAGTACTGAGGCGAAAACCAGCTTCTTGCCCTCCAGCGTCGGCGCTTCCATCGTCTCGATCGGCGTTTCGATCGTCGTCGTCGTCAGTTCGAGGTTGCGGGTGACCTCGTAGCCGAGCAGCAGCGAGATCTCGCGCAGCAGCCGCCGGAAGCCGGCCGTCGAGGTTTCCTTCTTGCGCATGATGGTCAGCTTGTGCTGGACAAGCGGGTGGTCGACGACGGTGACGCCCTGCATGGTGGTCTCCTAGCTGCGCAGGTGAAAGTGAGTAGTGAATGGTGAATAGTGAATCGTGAACAGGTTTGCGAGTCCTTGGTTCAGCGGAAAACTCGCGGTTGACGGACCGAAGCGCCGGGTGGACCATTCACCATTCACCATTCACCATTCACCATTCACCATTCACCATTCACCATTCACCTGCCCTTGACGTCGAGCCGGCCCAGCAGCATTGCCTTGGTCTTCCTGTCGACGAAGGCGGCGTCGATGGCGGTTCTGGTGACGGCGGCGAGCGCCTTGTCGTTCATCGAAAAATGCTCGGCGGCAATGTCGTATTCGCGCTTCAGCGACGTCCGGAAATAGGGCGGATCGTCGGAGTTAAGCGTCACCTTGCAGCCCGCCGCCAATAGGGCCGGGAAAGGGTGATCGGCGAAACTGTCGAAGACCTTCAGCGCGATGTTGGAACTCGGACAGCATTCGAGCACGACGCCTTCGTCGGCGATGCGCCGGACAAGGTCGGGGTTCTCGATGGCGCGCACGCCATGGCCGATGCGGGCGGGGCGGATGTGGTCGAGTGCGGCCTTGACGCTCTGCCAGCCCATCAGTTCGCCGGCATGGACGGTGATGCCTAGGCCGGCCTCGCGCGCGATTTCGAAGGCCCTGACATAGTCCTCCAGATCGCCGATCCGCTCGTCGCCGGCGACGCCGAAGCCGGTTACCAGCGGATGCCCGCAGCGGGCGGCGAAGCGCGCCGCCTGCTCGATCGATTCGACGCCGGCATTGCGCACGCCGGTGACGATCATGCGGCCCTCGATGCCGGTCTTGGCCTTGGCGCGCGCCATGCCTTCGCCGAGCGCGTCCGTATAGGCCCTGGGCGACAGGCCGGCCTTCCCGGCGTGGTCCGGCGAGGTGAAGATCTCGGAATAGATTGCGCCGTCGCGGGCGAGGCTGGTCAGGTAATGATCGGCCAGCCGCGCATAATCCTCTTCGGTGCGGAACAGGTCGGAGGAGAAGTCATAGGCGGCGAGGAAGGAGGTGAAATCGTGCCAGACGAAAGAGCCGTCCTGAATGTAGGGCGAGGCGTCCTTGCCGTATTTCTGCGCCTGGCGGATGACGAGTTCGGGCGCCGCTGCCCCTTCGATATGGCAGTGCAGTTCCGCTTTCAAAGGCATGCAGTCATCCCGTCAGGTCAGTCCAGGACATGGAGCCATAAGCATAATTCCACGACCGGGAAGCGCGGCCGAACACCGCGCCTTAAACAATAGCGTCGGCACCATCGATCGGCTATGGTCCCGCCGGTTTTATGGCGGATCAAAAATAATGTCGGTTGAGAGAACCACGGCCGTTGGCGGCATGGAAACCTCCTATGGTTTCAAGCGCGTAGGGGCAGGCGAGAAGCAGTCTCTGGTCAACGACGTTTTCCACAAGGTGGCGAACCGCTACGATCTGATGAATGACCTGATGTCGGGCGGCCTGCATCGGCTGTGGAAGGACGCCATGGTCACATGGCTCAATCCACCGAAACGACCGGGCTGGAGCGTTCTCGACGTTGCCGGCGGCACTGGCGACGTCGCCTTCCGCATCGTCGAGGCGAGCGGCAGGAACGCCCATGCCACGGTTCTCGACATCAACGGCTCGATGCTCGCCGTCGGCCGCGACCGGGCCGAGAAAAAGGGCCTGACGGCAAATACCGATTTCGTCGAGGCCAACGCCGAGGAACTGCCTTTCGCTGAGGCCAGTTTCGACGCCTACACGATCGCTTTCGGCATTCGCAACGTGCCGCGCATCGATGTGGCGCTTGCCGAAGCCTATCGCGTGCTGAAGCCCGGCGGGCGTTTTCTCTGCCTCGAATTTTCCGAGGTCGACATGCCGCTGCTCGACACGGTCTACGAGGCGTGGTCGTTCAACGCCATCCCCAGGATCGGCAAGGCGGTGACCGGCGAAAACGAGCCCTATTCCTATCTGGTCGAATCGATCCGCAAATTTCCCAATCAGCAGAATTTTGCCGCGATGATTTCCCGCGCCGGCTTCGACCGCACTTCTTTTCGCAATTATGCCGGCGGCATAGCTGCGCTTCATTCGGGCTGGAAGCTTTGAGGCTGGCCCGTATTTTTTATACGCGACCTGCCCTTCGCCGGTCTAGAAAACCGGCAGGACAAGCGCAGTCATGAGCAATGTCGGCGCTGGTTTCAGGCTCGTACGGGCCGGCTGGGTGCTGGTCCGCGAAGGCGTCGTCGCGGCATTGCCGGGCGATGAGCTGTTCGGCCTGCCGAAATTCGGCTGGCGGGTGGCACGGCTGTTCACCCGCCGCCGCGCGCTTGCCTATGAACGTGGCGATCGGCTGGCCAAGGCCGTCGTCCGGCTCGGCCCATCCTATGTCAAGCTCGGCCAGTTCCTGGCGACACGGCCCGATGTCGTCGGCAACGACATAGCGCTCGATCTCGCCATGCTGCAGGACAAGATGCAGACATTTCCGCAGGCCGAGGCCATTACGGCGATAGAGGCCTCGCTCGGGCGCAAGGTCGGCGAGCTCTACGCCAGTTTCGGCGAGGCGGTCGCCGCGGCCTCGATCGCTCAGGTCCATACCGCCGAAACCTTGCAGAACGGCATCGGTTCGCGGGTGGCGGTGAAGGTGATCCGGCCGGGCGTGCGGCGCCGTTTCTTCCGCGATCTCGAAAGCTATTTCCTCGCCGCCCGTCTCCAGGAAAAATACATCCCGTCGTCGCGCCGGTTGCGGCCGGTCGAGGTGACCCAGACGCTGGCGCAGACCACCAAGATCGAGATGGATCTGAGGCTTGAGGCGGCAGCGCTTTCGGAGCTCGGCGAAAACACCAGGGACGATCCCGGCTTTCGCGTGCCGACGGTCGATTGGGAACGCACCGGCCGCGACGTGCTGACCATGGAATGGGTCGACGGCATCAAGATGAACGACATTGCCGGCCTCACTGCCGCCGGCCACGATCTGAAGGCGATCGCCGCCAATCTGGTCCAGTCGTTCCTGCGCCATACGCTGCGCGACGGTTTCTTCCACGCCGACATGCATCCGGGAAACCTGTTCGTCGAGCCCGATGGCACCATCGTCGCAGTCGATCTCGGCATTGCCGGTCGGCTCGGCAAGAAGGAGCGTCGGTTCCTCGCCGAAATCCTCTACGGCTTCATCACCCGCGACTATCTGCGCGTCGCCGAAGTGCATTTCGAGGCCGGCTACGTGCCGCGCCAGCATAACGTCGCGGCATTCGCCCAGGCGATCCGCGCCATCGGCGAGCCGATCCACGGCCAGCCGGCCGAAACCATCTCGATGGCCAAGCTCTTGGCGCTTCTGTTCGAAGTCACCGACCTCTTCGACATGGCGACGCGGTCCGAACTGGTGCTGCTGCAAAAGACCATGGTGGTGGTCGAGGGCGTTGCCCGCACGCTCGACCCGGCATTCAACATGTGGAAGACGTCAGAACCGGTGGTCGGAGGCTGGATATCAGGCAATCTCGGCCCGCGTGCCCTGCTGGCCGACGCACGCGACGGCGCCAGCGCGTTGCTGGCGCTGGCCCGTCAGGCGCCGGACCTCGCCGCCCGCACCGAGCGGCTGTCGCGCGAGATCGATCTGATGGCCGAACACGGGCTGCGTTTCGATGAAAGGACGGCGCACGCCATCGGCAAGGCCGAGGCGCGCCACACCCGCTCAGGCAGGCTGGCGCTGTGGGTGATCGCGCTGACGCTGGTCTTTATCGCCTCGAAGCTGCTCTGACTGCAAGCAATGACAGCAGTGCTGTCATTGCAGTCATGCTCCGGTGTCGCTATATTGGGTTCGCGGGAGCGCGATCATGGCCCGGATTACTGTTCGCAATGTGGATGAGAGTGTCATGCGGCGACTGCGTGAGCGTGGCGCCGCGCGTGGCGTTTCCATGGAGCAGGAGGCGCGGGACGTGCTCGCCGCATCCGTAGGGCTTCCGACCACCAAAGGTTTCGACTCGTCGGGCATTGCAGCCGAGGACGAAGCCAAGTTCAGACCGACCACACGGGGGCAAGGGTAGTTATGGGCACCCTGACCATTCGCAATCTCGACGACGATCTGAAGCAAAAGCTGCGCGAGCGGGCTGCCAGACATGGTGTGTCAATGGAGCAGGAGGCAAGAAATCTCTTGCTGAAGGATGTGGCAGTCACCAAAGAACGTGACGGGGATTTTGTTACGGCGGAGGAAATCCTCGAATTCGGCCGACGACTGCAACAAGCGGATTTCGATCAGAAGAAATTCACTGATGACCTCTGGTCCTTCATCGAGGAGGAATTACCGTGGTGGTCGACACCTCAGCGATCGTGGCCATCCTGAAGCAGGAGCCCGACGCTCCGGCGATCGCCCAGCGCCTCGCCGGAAATCAGCGGATACTGATGAGCGCCGCAACCCTGATGGAATGCGGCACAGTAATTGTCCGCCGCTATGGCGCGGCTGGCACGGCCGAGTTGACGGGCCTTCTTGCTAGACTCAAAGTCACAATCGTCGCGCTCTCCGCCGAACATGCGCAAGCCGGAATTGAAGCCTATGCACTGTATGGCCGAGGTACTGGCCATCGCGCCAATCTCAACATGGGCGACTGCTTCGCCTACGCCTTGGCCAAGACGCGAAACCTGCCGCTGCTTTTCAAGGGCGACGATTTCATCCATACCGACATCGAACCGGCGCTGAAGCCGGCATGACATCGGACAAGAACTGGGCATGACCCTCTCCGGCAAGCGCATCCTGCTGATCATCGGCGGCGGTATCGCCGCCTACAAGGCACTCGACCTGATCCGCCGGCTGCGCGAGCGGGGTGTTGTGGTGCGCGTGGTGATGACCGCCGCGGCGCAGGAATTCGTCACCACGCTGTCGGTCGGGGCGCTGTCGGCCGACCACGTGTTCACGGATTTGTTCGACCGCAATGACGAGCACGATGTCGGCCACATCCGCTTGTCGCGCGAGGCCGATCTTGTCGTCGTGGCGCCGGCTACCGCCGACCTGATGGCGAAGCTCGCCAACGGCCATGCCAACGACCTTGCCTCGACCGTGCTCATTGCGACCGACAAGCCGGTGCTGATGGCGCCCGCCATGAACCCGAAAATGTGGTCGCATCCCGCGACCCGGCGAAACCGGGCGACGTTGCGGAAGGACGGCGTCGCATTCGTCGGCCCGGCAAAGGGCGAAATGGCCGAGAGCAACGAGGCGGGCGAAGGCCGCATGGCCGAGCCGCTGGAAATCGTCGCTGCGATCGAGGCGCTGCTCGATATCAGTCCGAAGCCGCTGGCAGGCAGAAAGATCATCGTCACCTCAGGGCCGACGCATGAGCCGATCGACCCGGTGCGCTATATTGCCAACCGTTCGTCCGGCAAGCAGGGCCATGCCATCGCGGCGGCGCTGGCAAGGCTGGGCGCCGATGTGCGCCTCGTCTCCGGTCCGGTCGGCATTGCCGATCCGGCTGAGGTCACCACGTTGCATGTCGAAACCGCCAACGAGATGAAGGACGCGGTCGAACAGCTTTTGCCGGCGGACGCGGCGGTGTTCGTCGCGGCGGTTGCGGACTGGCGCAGCGAGACTTCGGCCGGCGAGAAGATAAAGAAGGTGGCGGGCGAGGGGCCGCCGGCGCTGCAGATGATCGAAAACCCTGACATCCTTGCCGGTGTCGGCCATCACAGAAAGCGGCCCAGCCTGGTCGTCGGCTTCGCCGCCGAGACGCAGGATCTCGTCAGGAACGCCGAGGCCAAGCTCAGGAAAAAGGGCGCCGATTTCATCGTCGCCAACGATGTATCCCACGAAAGCGGGGTGATGGGCGGCGACCGCAACAAGGTGCGGATCGTCTGGAAGGCCGGTGTCGACGAATGGCCCGAGATGAGCAAGGACGAGGTGGCGACGCGGCTCGCCGCCTTGATCGCCGAACGGCTGAAGACGATTACTGTCTAGCCCGTCGCTTCCTGCGGCCGGGTTGCCGGCCCCGAGATTCTGAGGGCGGCAAGGCATCCCAGAACCCCGAGAGGCACGAAGGCGAGGAACAGCCAGGTGGCGACATTTGCCGCCGCCTCTCGGTTCAGGCCTTCGGAGAAACCGCTGGCGTTGGCGACGATGCCGGTCAACGCGGCACCGACCGCATAGCCGATGCGCTGCATCGTCGGTACGGCGGCGGAGGCGATCGTCTGCTCGCCGTCACTGGCCGATGCGACGATCACGCGTGTGACGAAGGGCCAGGCAATGCCAAAGCCGCCGCCTTGCAGCAAGGCGCAAAACAGGATCAGCGGGATCGAACCCGCCGGCACGGCATAGGCGAAACCGGCGATGCCCGTCGCGATCATCAAAGCGCCGCCGGTGATGATCAGTCTTTCCCGCTCCGGCGGCGCATTGGCGACGAGGATCGACAGGATCGACCAGGCGATCGATTCGGCGGCGATGATATAGCCGGTGGTCAGGATCGGAATGCCATGCAGGCTGGTCAGAAGCAGCGGCCCGTAGACGGCGAAGGAGCAGGTTGCCACCGAAAACGCGGCGACCATGGTCATGCCTGCGCCGACCGGCGAGCGCCATGAGAACAGCCGCGACGGGAACAGCCGCGAGCCCGGCTTCAGCGCGTCGATGCGGACGAACAGCGCGAGCCCGATCAGGCCGAGGATGAGCAGCAGGGACGAGCGCAGCAGGGCAATGTCGACACCGGCCGTGGCGATCAGCACGACGCTGACGGCAAGGCAGCCGAGCGCGGCAAAGGGGAAGGGCGGCGCGGTTCCAGTGATCGCCCGCGGCCGGGTCGCCTCGGGCGTGTCGAGCACGATGAAGCTCGCCAACGCCATGGCGGTGCCGCCAAGCGTGAAGACGCCGAAAGCCCAGCGCCAGGAGAGCAATTCGGTCATCAACGCACCGAGCACCGGCCCGCTGAAGGCGGCGACGCCCCAGATCGCCGACATAACGCCGAAAAGCTGCGGCCAGATGGCGCGTGGAAACAGCCGCTCGACCGAGACGAAGGCCAGCGACACCAGCGCGCCGCCGCCAAAACCCTCGATCAGGCGCCCGGCCAGGAACAGCGGCATGGAGGGCGCGATCGCGCAGACCAGTGCGCCGGCCGCGTAGAGCAGGGCGGCGACCATCATGTTGGTGCGCAGCGCGACATAGCTCACCAGCCGTCCGGCAGCGGCGCCGGCGACGATGGCGCCGAGCTCGTAGATCGCCAGCGACCAGCCGACCAGCTGAACCCCGGCGAGTTCGCCGACCATCGCCGGCATCACCGTTGCCACCATGGTTTCGTTGGTGGCGTGCAGCAGGATGCCGAGGCTGATGAAGCAGAAGCGCGCCAGATCGCCGCTCGCCCATAGCGCCCGCCAGTCGACCCTGTTTGCGCTGGTTTCCGTCACCCGCCCTCCCGAACTTTCTTACACGCCGATTCAAAAAATGGTGGAGCGCTCTTCGTCTCCAATGGGCACGCGGCGCTTCGGAGACGGTTGTAAAACCTCAACCGCGGTTGCGCTCAAGCGGTTTTTGCGGGTGCGCTGAGGGTGCTATGAAGGCGGGATGGCAAGATTGGCGATCATGGCGTCAGCGATGATCTTCCCTCGCACGGCGGTTCCCCAAAAGTCGTGCGGCGCGGAACAGTTCTATCCTGTTCCGCGCCGCATGCAGAGCTACGCTGTGGCGTTCATTTGAAAGAGTGGATCAGTTCCAGTGAGGTGACGGCGACTGCCAGGTTGACGCCGGTCTGCGCCTGTACGTTGAGAGGCTGCAGCGAGAAGGCGCTGTTCAGCCCGCCGACCAGAAGGTTGGCGCCGCCGCCGGTCACCACGCTGGCCTCGGCGTTGACGCCATAATAGCTGCCGGCAAGATCGCCGGCATCACGGTTGCGGGTGGCCGCCAGAACCGCCCATATCAATTCGCCCTGGTGCGTCCTGCCGACGTCGACGCCAAGCTTGGAAATGACCCCGGTATAGGCTTCCGGGGGACCGCCATGATGAGGGCGAAAGGTGCAGGCCACGCCCTTGTTGGATGTCACGATATAGCCGGTGCCGCCGTCGATGGTGCAGTCGAGCACGCCGAGCTGCAGCCTCCCTGCGCTGGCAGGGGCGGCTAGAACCGTAGCGGCGAGGGCGGCGGCACAGGCGAGTTTCTTGATCATGGGAGGAGTCATTTTCGCGAATAGCCCTGAACAACGGCTAAGCGTCCCGAGCGTTCCGCCGAGAACTTGGCGCGATCAAGGCGGCAGTCGTTGAAGGTTTCGAAGCCATGCCAAACGGCAGGCCTGCCATGTCAGGCCGAAACGCCGCCGTCGGTCAGCCGGTGCTGGTGCGCGCCAGGCCGTCCTTGGCCGGCTGGTAGGTGGGGCTGAGGCGCACGGCCTCGCGATAGGCTTTTGCCGCCTTGGCCTTGTCGCCGCGCCGCTCGTAGATCAGCGCCTGGTTGGACCAGGCCTCGGCATTCTTGCCGTCGAGCTTGATCGCCATGTTGATGTCGGCGAAGGCGTTGTCCTCGTCGTTCATGGCGAGATAGGAGAGGCCGCGGCCATTGTAGGGTTCGGCGGCGTCCGGCGCCAGCGAGATGGCTGTCGAGAAATCCTCGATGGCGAAAGCGTGTTGGCCCTGGCTCTGATAGATCAGGCCGCGATTGTGATAGGCGCGCGCGTCTGTCGTGTCGAGCTGGATCGCCTTCTGGAAATCGTTGAACGCTTCCTGGATGCGGTTGGCTTTGCGGTAGAGATTGCCGCGGCCGATATAGGCTGCGTCATAGTCGGGATTGATCTGGATCGAGCGGTTGTAGTCGGAAAGCGCGGCCGCCTGATCGCCGAGGAATCGCTGGATGAGAGCGCGGTTCGAATAGGCCTGGTAGAAATTCGGATTGAGCTGGATGGCGGTATTGAAGTCCTTGAGCGCCGCCTGATACTGGCCGCCGCGGCCATAGGCCGAGCCACGCACATTGTAGCCTTCCGGATCCTGGGGACTGCGCTGGATAACGGCTGACAGCGAGGAGATGTTCTCGGCCGACCCTTGTGCCTTGTCGATGTTGGTGAATTCACCGGTCGGGGCTGTCTGGCAGCCGGCGATCGCCAAGCCAGAAAGCAGGGCTGCCGTCAGGGCGAAGCCGCGCATTGCGGTTCTGCGCTCCACGCTAATTGCGTTCATGTCTGCTCTGTCCTCACTGCCCGCCCGCGCCGTCAGGTCTGTTCCCTCTCCGAACCGGCCCTCTGCGAGCTGGTCGAATTCAAAACAAAAAGGTGGCGGCGATTTCGCATCGCGCCACCTTGGGTATCCTTCGAAAAGGACGAAAAATTGGCGTCAGAACCGCGGCGGACGCGGAGCGCCGGCACCAGCGGCACCAGCCGCCACCGGGCGCGGCGTCATCGGCAGCAGGCCTTCGCGCTGGGCGCGCTTGCGGGCCAGCTTGCGGGCGCGGCGAACGGCTTCCGCCTTTTCGCGGGCGCGCTTCTCAGAGGGCTTCTCATAATGTCCACGCATCTTCATTTCGCGGAAGATGCCTTCGCGCTGCATCTTTTTCTTGAGCGCGCGAAGCGCCTGATCAACATTGTTGTCGCGGACGAGTACCTGCACGGGCAATCCTGTCTTTCGGGTTTTGTTAACAACAGGCAAGTGGCCATAGTCGCTTGCCTCCGCGGCGGTCTACACCACGAATTGTGGCGGCTGATAGCAGAATCATGCCGCTCTGTCCACTGCCGAAACGAAAAACCCGCCTCAGCGGCGGGTCGTCGGCGCAAATCACACCATACGCAAGCCAATAGCATAACTGCCGTCACAAAGCAAGGAATTACGACCTCTGGTAGCATATTCGTCTGCTCGGGCGGGCTCTCCGCGCCGGTGAGCAATCGTTGGCGTTTTCTCCGACACCGATAAATTCTTGCTGCCCCAATCCCGGCAAAACGCTCCGCCCGGCTCTATCAACGAAGGAACCAACCTCGTTCCCCAATGGTTGTTGCGGCGAAGCAAGCACAGGGGAAAACCGATGTCAGGCACCCGTGAATGGCTCGTCCAAAGGCTCAAGGATGCGCATGCGATGGAGGAGCAGGCCGAAACGATGCTGAACGGCCAGCTCAATCGGCTGGAGAGTTATCCCGAGCTCAGAGAGCGCATCAGGCTGCACCTCGATGAGACGAAGGGACACGCCGCGCGCCTCGGAACCTGCCTGGAAAGACTGGGCGAAGATACATCCGCGCTGAAGGACGCCGGCGGCAAGCTGCTGGCGATGGCGCAGTCCCTAAGCGGCGTCTTCGCCGGCGACGAGGTGGTGAAAGGCTCACTGGCGAGCTACACCTTCGAGCACATGGAGATCGCATCCTACACGATCCTCATCGCAACCGCCGAGTCCCTCGGCGAAACGGAGATCGCCCGGACCTGCGAACAAAATCTGCATGAAGAGGAGGCGATGGCCGAGTGGCTGCAAAACAAGCTGCCCGCGACTACGGAGCAGTTCCTGGCTCGCTCGGCGTCGGACAGCGACAATGCCAAGCGATGATGACAGCAGGCCGGCGAGCAACGTGAAGCGACCTTCGGTCTGGCGGGCTTACAGCTATGCCTGGATTACCCTCGGCTTCTTCATCATCTCGCTTGTCGGCCACTGGGTTTTCGGCTGGTTCGCCTATCTCGACGAGCAGCGAGCGCTTGGCCAACCGCCCGAATTCGGCGGCTATCTGATCGAGATGAGCCGCGACACGCTTGAGAACTGGCAGTCGGAATTCCTGCAACTGCTCTGGCAGGTCGGTGGCCTGGCGTTCCTGCTCTTCGTCGGATCGCCGCAATCGAAGGAGAGTACCGACCGTATGGAGGCCAAGATCGACGCGCTTCTCAGGCTTGTCGATCCGGAGAAGGGCAAAGAGGCGATTCGCGAGCTGGACCTGCAGTATGAAGGCCGCCACACCGACCAGCCGCACGCCCACCGAAACTGATCTGGGATTGGAAATGTGGCTCGGAGCCGATCATACTTCGGCTCGGGCCGGCGGGCTTCCTCTATGCCGTGGTCAAATGAAGCCGCTCGAAATCCTCGAAGAACTCGCCGTAGTCGCAGGTTATTTCCTCGCCCGCCGCTATGGCGCGGATCGCGGTTGCCCCGCCATACCGAGAAAAATCAGTGTTCGGCCTTTCGGAATGGTTCATGAAGCGGCCATTGTCGACCTCATAGACGATGAATCCGGGCCGGTCCGGGCTTGGATAGGCATATCTGTCGAGCAATTCCCTGAGTTGCGGCGGCGCCATCCTATATTTTTCGATCGGGATCAGCCGGTCGAAATCCGGATCGAGCCGCCAGATCGACGCTCCCTTCTTGATCGGCTCGGCGGCGAACACGCCGACGCCCTGGATTGCGCTAGCAGCGATGTAGGTCCTGATCAGCAGCATGTTTTAGGCCCGTCTTCGAACAAAAGTGTCCGAAGAAATCGCCAAATCGCACTGGAAAGCAAGACCGCTTTTGCGACATTGCCTCACGTCCGATTGATCGAGACCCCGCCATCGGCAAACAGCGCGGTTCCGGTGGTGAAGCTCGATGCGTCGGAAGCCAGATAGAGCGCCGAGCGGGCGATTTCCTCAGGCTCGGCGACGCGCTTCAAGGCATGCAGGTTTTCGACGAAGGCTCGCGATTCAGGTGTCTTGAACGTTGCCGAAGGCGTGTCGGTTCCGCCCGGCAGCAGCGCGTTGACCCGCACGCCTTTGGCGCCATATTCGGCGGCAAGCACCTGCGTCAATCCGATCAGCCCGGCCTTGCTTGCGGCATAGCTGGTCATGCCGGGCATGCCGACGGTATGGCCGACAAAGGTAGAGGTGAAGATCAGCGATCCGCCGCCGCGGTCGACCATCGCCGGCACCTGATATTTCGCGCCGAGGAATGCGCTGGTCAGGTTGGTGTCGAGCGTCTCGCGCCAGCCCTCCAGCGACAGCTCCGAAATCGGGCCCATCTTGCCGACCGAGCCGGCGTTGTTGAAGGCGATATCCAGCCCGCCGAATTTCTCGACTGCCAGGTCGACAAGGGCTTTGGCATGCGCCTCGTCTCTGACGTCACCGGCAAGGGCGATCGCCGTGCCGTCGGCTTCCTCGATTTCCGCGACGAGCGCGTTCAGCTCTGCCTGGCGACGAGCAGCGACGACCACCTTGGCGCCTTCCTCGGCAAAGAGTTTTGCCGTGGCGCGGCCGATGCCGGAACTGGCGCCGGTGACGATGGCGATCTTGTTGGTGAGTGCGAGCATTTTTGCATCCTTTTTTCGCGCCAGCTTTTCGCCGGCAATCGGATGCTTGGTCGCAGATCGAGGCAAGGCGAGCCACCCGATACCTGAAGGCGTCCGGATGCGTCGTTCGGCTCGTTGCTTCGACAGGTCTTTTTGACCGTGGCGCAAAACGGCAAGCGCCGTCGCAAACAGCGCAAGGGTGGCAGCGCTGTTTCGCTAGTGATACACCTCGCGCGCCGGGGCTCGATTGGATGTCCGGCCGCTATCTGCGAGGCTGGAACGTTGAAGAAATACTCGGTATTCGCCATCGCCCGCGAGGCCATGCGCGGCCACAAGGGCTGGGAGGAACAGTGGTCCTCGCCAGAGCCGAAGAAGGAGTACGACGTCATCATCGTCGGCGCCGGCGGCCATGGCCTGGCCACCGCCTATTATCTCGCCACGGTGCACGGCATCACCAATGTCGCGGTGCTGGAAAAGGGCTGGCTCGGCGGCGGCAATACCGGCCGCAACACCACCATCATCCGCTCCAACTATCTCTATGACGAGAGCGCCGGCATCTACGACCACGCGCTGAAGCTGTGGGACGGGCTCAGCCAGGAGCTCAACTACAACGTCATGTATTCGCCGCGCGGCGTCATGATGCTGGCCCACAATGTCCACGACATCCAGGTCTTGAAACGCCACGTCCATGCCAATCGTCTGAACGGCATCGACAATGAATGGCTGACGCCGGAAGCCGCCAAGGAATTCTGCCCGCCGCTCAACATTTCGCGCGATGCCCGCTATCCGGTGACGGGCGCGACCCTGCAGCGTCGCGGCGGCACGGCGCGTCACGATGCCGTCGCCTGGGGCTATGCGCGCGGCGCTTCGGCGCGCGGCGTCCACATCATCCAGAATTGCGAGGTCACCGGCGTCAAGCGGGCGCCGAACGGCGCGGTCATGGGCGTCGAGACGACGCGCGGCTTCATCGGCGCCAAAAAAGTCGGCGTCGTTGCCGCCGGCCATTCGTCGGTCATCATGAGCATGGCCGGGGTACGCATGCCGCTGGAAAGCTATCCGCTGCAGGCGCTGGTGTCGGAGCCGGTCAAGCCGGTCTTCCCCTGCGTGGTGATGTCGAACACGGTGCACGCCTATATCTCGCAGTCCGACAAGGGCGAACTGGTCATCGGCGCCGGCACCGACCAATATATCTCCTATTCGCAGACCGGCGGCCTGCACATCCTCCAGCACACGCTCGACGCCATCTGCGAGATGTTCCCGATGTTCACGCGCATGAAGATGCTGCGCTCGTGGGGCGGCATCGTCGACGTTACGCCCGACCGTTCGCCGATCCTGGCCAAGACGCCGGTGCCCGGCCTCTATGTCAATTGCGGCTGGGGCACGGGCGGCTTCAAGGCGACGCCGGGCTCGGGCCATGTCTTTGCCCACACCATCGCCAGGGACGATCCGCACCCGATCAACGCCCCCTTCACCATCGAGCGCTTCCGCACAGGCCGGCTGATCGACGAGGCGGCGGCGGCGGCGGTGGCACACTGATGATGGCCGCTGTCGCCATGGACAAGAGGCTTTGCGATCAACCCGCCGGCGCCTGCGTCGGCCACGGCGAATTGTAGGAACAACCATGCTTCTCATCCGCTGCCCCTATTGCGAGGAAGAGCGTCCAGAACTCGAATTCCGCAACGCTGGCGAGGCGCATATCGCGCGTTCGGCGGATATGGCCGCGACAAGCGACGACGATTTCGAGAAGTTCTTCTTCATCCGCTCGAATCCCAAAGGCATCATCTATGAGCGCTGGCGGCACATGCATGGCTGCGCGCGGTTCTTCAATGCCGTGCGCGACACCGTCAGCGACAGGTTCCTGATGACCTACAAGGCCGGCGAACCCAAGCCGGCGAAGCTGCCGGGAGCCTCCGAATGATCGCGACGTTTCGCATTCCCGGCGCCGGGCGCCTCAAGCAGGCAGAGACCGCTCGGTTCAGCTTCGACGGCCAGTCCTATGCCGGCGTCGAGGGCGAAACGCTGGCCTCGGCGCTGCTCGCCAACGGCGTCCATCTGGTCGGCCGTTCGTTCAAATATCACCGGCCGCGCGGCTTCCTGTCCGCCGGGGCGGAAGAGCCCAACGCGCTGGTTGAGATCAAGCGCGACGCGGCGCGCAAGACGCCAAATGTCCGCGCCACCGTGCAGGAGCTCTATGACGGGCTGACGGCACAGTCGCAGAACCGCTGGCCGTCGCTCGCCTTCGACGTCAGCGCGCTCGGCGACATCGCCTCGCCGCTGCTTTCGGCGGGCTTTTACTACAAGACCTTCATGTGGCCGAAGTCCGCCTGGAAAAACTTTTACGAGCCCAAGATCAGGGCCGCGGCAGGGCTTGGCGTCGCTCCCGACCAGCCGGATCCCGACCACTATTCGGCGCGTTTCGCCCATTGCGACGTGCTGGTGCTGGGCGGCGGTGCTGCCGGCATCGCCGCCGCACTTGCCGCGGCCGAATCCGGCGTGCGCGTCATCCTTGCCGACGAGCAGGCCGATTTCGGCGGCAGCCTGCATTTCGAGAGTGGCGCCAGGATCGACGGCCAGGATGGTTTTGCCTGGGCGCAAGGTGCAGTCGCCAAGCTCAAGGCCATGGACAATGTCCGCGTGCTGTCCCGCACCACGGCCTTCGGCTATTACGCGCAGAATTTCGTCGGGCTGGTCGAGCGCGTCAGCGACCATCTGCAGAACCCCGATCGCGAGCTGCCGCGCGAGCGGCTGTGGCAGGTCCGGGCCAGGCGCGTCGTGCTGGCGACCGGCGCCATCGAGCGGCACATAGTGTTTGCCGACAACGACCGGCCCGGCATCATGCTGGCGTCGGCGGCGCGCACCTACCTTAACCATTATGGCGTCGCGGTCGGCAGGAATGTCGGCGTCTATACCGCCAATGATTCCGCCTATGCGGCGGCGATCGACCTGAAGAAGGCCGGCGTCGGCGTGGCGGCGATAGTCGACCTGCGTGACAACCCGTCCGGATCGGTGATCGACGAGGCGAGGGCGCTCGGCATCGAGGTCAATTTCGGCCGCGCGGTGATCCGCGCCGGCGGCAAATTGCGCGTCTCGTCGATGACCGTGCAGCCGAAGAATGGCGGCGGCGAGCGCACCATCCCGGTCGACGCCATCTTGATGTCGGCCGGCTGGACGCCGTCGGTGCATCTGTTCTCGCAATCGCGCGGCAAGGTCGCCTTCAACGATGAGACAAAGCGTTTCGTGCCCGGCACCTACGCGCAGGATTGCGTGTCGGTCGGCGCCTGCAACGGCACGGACGGGCTGTCGGCGACGATCGACGAAGCCTATGCGGCGGGCGCCAAAGCGGCGAAGGATGCCGGCGTCAAGAATGCCGGGGCCAACATCGTCAAGGGTACCAAGCCGAAGGTCGACGCCAGCGAGAGCTGGTCGCGCGGCATGCTGGGTGCGGCGCCCGGCGCCGGGCCGGACACGACGGTAAAAGCCTTCGTCGACTTCCAGAACGACGTCACCGCCAAGGACATCCGCCAGGCGGTGCATGAAGGCATGCGCTCGATCGAGCACGTCAAGCGCTTCACCACCAACGGCATGGCGACCGACCAGGGCAAGACCTCCAACATGCACGGCCTGGCGATCGCCGCCGAGACGCTGGGCAAGCCGATCCCGCAAGTCGGCCTGACGACGTTCCGGGCGCCTTACACGCCGGTGACCTTCGGTTCGATCGTCGGGCACGCGCGGGGTCCGCTCTTCGACCCGACCCGCAAGACGGCGATCCATCCGTGGGCCGAGGCTCAAGGTGCGGTGTTCGAGGATGTCGGCCAATGGAAGCGCGCCTGGTATTTTCCCAAAGCTGGCGAGGACATGCACGCCGCGGTCGATCGCGAGTGTGTCACGGTGCGCAAGACGGCCGGCCTGTTCGACGCCTCGACGCTGGGCAAGATCGAGGTGGTCGGGCCGGATGCGGCGAAGTTCATGGAGTTGCTCTATACCAATCCGTGGGAGAAACTGGAGCCCGGCCGCTGCCGCTATGGCATCATGCTGCGCGAGGATGGTTTCATCTATGACGACGGTGTCGTTGGCAGGCTTGCAGCCGACCGTTTCCACGTGACGACGACGACGGGCGGTGCGCCGCGCGTCATGAACCATATGGAGGATTACCTCCAGACCGAGTTTCCGCATCTCAACGTCTGGCTGATCTCGACCACCGAGCAGTGGGCGGTGATCGCCGTGCAGGGGCCGAAGTCTCGGGAGATCATCGCGCCGCTGGTCGAGGGCATCGACATGTCGGACGGGGCGCTGCCGCATATGTCGGTGCGCGAGGGCAGGATCTGCGGCGTGCCGACAAGGCTGTGCCGCATGTCGTTCACCGGCGAGCGCGGCTTCGAGGTCAACGTGCCGGCCGACCACGGCCAGGCCGTCTGGGAAGCGCTGTGGGCCGAGGGCCAGAAGCACGGCGCCTGTGCCTATGGCACCGAAGCGATGCACGTGCTGCGTGCCGAAAAGGGTTACATCATCGTCGGCCAGGACACCGACGGTACGGTGACGCCAAACGATGCCGGGCTCGACTGGGCGGTCGGCAAGAAGAAGACCGATTTCGTCGGTATCAGGGGCATGGCTCGGCCCGACCTGGTCGCCAAGGGCCGCAAGCAGCTTGTCGGCCTGAAGACCAAAGACCCAAAAGTGGTGCTGGAAGAAGGCGCGCAGATCGTCGGCGATCCGAAGCAGGCGATCCCGATGACGATGATTGGCCATGTCACCTCGAGCTACTGGTCGGAAAATTGCGGCCGCTCGATTGCGCTGGCCCTGGTTGCCGGCGGCCGCGACCGGATGGGCGAGACGCTCTACGTGCCGATGCCCGATGCGACGATCGAGGTGGAGGTCACCGGCATGGTGTTCTTTGACGACAAGGGGGAGCGCCTCAATGGCTAAGGCTGCCGCGAAGGAATCTGCCGCCGCTGCACCGTCGGTCGAACGCCGGCCGGCTCTTGCCGGTCAGGAGCTTTCCGTAACCGGCGTTACGCTTGCTGTGCTGCCGCCGGCGCAGCGTATTTCGCTGCGCGCGCCGGACGCCTCGGTCGCGGCGCTTTCGAAGGCGCTTGGCGTGGAGCTGCCGCGGAAGCCCAAAACCTCGGCGGCAAAGGCCGGGCGCACGGCATTGTGGCTTGGGCCAGACGAATGGCTGGTCATCGACGAGATGGGAAAAGACCCGCTCGCCGATTGCGCCGAGGTCACAGTGCTGCATTCGGCGGTCGGCATCTCGCATCGCAACGTCGCCATCTCGGTCATCGGCCCAGCGGCGGCGGCGACGATCAATTCAGGCTGTCCGCAGGATCTGTCGCTGGACGTCTTTCCGGTGGGCGCGGCCTCGCGCACCATCCTGGGCAAGGCCGAGATCGTGCTGTTGCGCACCGCAACCGACGCGTTCCGGGTTGAATGCTGGCGCTCTTTTTCCGATTATGTCTTTACTTTCCTGTCGGAGGCGGCCGGCGACGCAGCGGCTTAGGATATTCGCTGGGCTCGACCGTTTGCCGGAGCAAGTCGGGGAGAATGTCGATGCCGTCGAAATCCGCGCCGAATCCAGCGGCTCAGAAGACGCCGGCCGTGCGCTCGTTCGAACACGAGCAGCACAAAGAACCAAACATTGAAGAGGAACTCGAGGAAGGGCTCGAGGACACGTTTCCGGCCAGCGATCCGGTGTCGATCACCGGGACTTCGATTCCCGGCGCACCTGCAAGACCTGGCAAGGCCAAGATCGTGGCCGGAATGAAGAAGCGCAGGAAATAACATCCATCAGGCTCCAGCGAGCCGCGTCGCCGGCCACGAGAGCAGGCGGTCAGGATTTCCTGTCGTCGCTTTTGTTTCGAACGTCAGAATGTGCTGGGCACGATCCACGGGTCGATGTCGATGCCGAGCCGCGGGTCCTTGCTTTCCGTTGAGCCCTTGTGGGTGGCCGCGCCTGCCTTCTCGACCGATCCGGTCGCGCCGCAATCGAGCTTGATGCTGGTGTCGGCGCAAGCCGCGGCTGGCGCCTGTTTGCCGAGCTGACTCTGGCCGGCGAAGGCAGCGCCCGAGAAAGCAAGCAGTGCCGCGAGGGTGAGGGTTGTCTTTTTCATTGTCTGTCTCCGGGCTGGATGGCTGAAATACTTTTGTACATGTACGACATAGCGTACATATACGGCCGGAGAATATGAAGTTCAAGTTGGAAATTGTACATGTACGAAATTTATTGACAGCGAGCGTGGCGGTAGCCCGCCGGGTCGCGATCCCAGCCACCAGGGTCCTACACGCATAGATTGATTCCCCAGGCCTTGGCCCTGTCTCGCTTGCCTATTAGCTATCCGAAACCGAACAAAAACCCTTCAGCAGTTGACCGGCGTCTCGGTCAGCGGCGGCACGTCCTGCGTGGCCAGCGCGGCAAGCGTGAAGTCGCACATCCGCTTGACGAACGCCTGCTGGTCGCCGAACGGATAGAAGGGAAAGGTGATCAGCAGCGAGATCGTGCCGTGGCCGACCGCCCACAGCATGGTGGCGATGGCGCGCGGATCGCCCTTCAGCTTGCCGGCGGCCACGCAGGCTTCAACCCTCTTGATCAGCACCTTCATCAACGGGTTGCCCTCCTGCATCTCGGCGAAGGTCCTGCCTTCCGGGGCCTTGACCTTCTCGGTCATGAATATCGTGCGATACTCGTTGGGGTTGCCAAGGCCGAAGGCCGCATATTCGGTCATCACCACTTGCAGCGCCTCGATCGGATCGTCGGCCGGGTGATCCTCGATACGCTTTGCCAGAGTCTTGAACGCGTCCTCGGCCAACGCGAACAAGATGTCCTGCTTGTCGGCAAAATAGGAATAGACCGACATCGGCGCATAGCCGACACGCTTGGCCAGCTTGCGGATGGTGAGGCCTTCATAGCCTTCTTCCTGGACGAGCTTGTGCGCGGCGTCGACAAGTTCGGAGCGCAGTTCGGCCTTTTGTTTCTCGCGGCGTGTCTGGACGCTAAGCGGCAATTTTCGCCTGCCTTCTGTTTGTGGCTGGCTAAATTATATACGCTGTACGGAATCGGACAAGGCGCGGTCAAAAATCGGCGTCCTTCTCAGCCATTTTCGCCCAAACATCGATCACAGTGTTACAGGGCAGAAACGACGCGGCATCGGACTGTTACAACCAGAGGTTAGCTGCGGCCCGGCCAAGAGATTTTGTTGCTAGGGCCGAGATGACCATGACCGAGCTTTCGTCCGTTGCGCCAAACGCAGATCCACTTTCTCACGATGCCATGCTGGCCCTCAGGCGGGTGGTCATGGTTGCATGGTTGGCGATCGCGCTCGGATTCGCCATGGAGGCGCTTACTCTGGCTGGCAGGCTTGCAGCGGGTTCTCACCCGGCTACCACCCTGATCCTGATCGAATTGGCGCAAGGCGTGACGTGGGCGTTCTTCGTCTGCGCCGGTCTCAGCCTCGGCACGTCGATCGCCAGGGTACGAGCCTCGCTCGGCGGCCTGATCGCTGCAATCTCGGCACCACTGGCGATGGCCATCGCCAAGGGGTCGCAAAAGGTCATGGTAACTGCTCTTGATGCGGCCACAAAACCGGCCACCCTCTCGCTCACCACGCTGGGCGTGCTGCGGGCGATCGAATATGGCCTGCTCGGCTGGATCCTGGCCTCGCTGGCGTCGAACGAAAAACCCCGTCCGCTCCATTTTGCGCTGGCAGGCACCGCGATAGGCGCGGTGTTCGGCGGCGGAATCACGGTGCTGACGATTGAGACGGCCGCGGCGAACGGCGTTGCCCTTGAATTGCCGCGGGCGATCACAACCGGCCTCAACGAGATCGTGTTCCCGATCGGTTGCTCTCTGGTCGTCTACATTGCCCTGCAGGTCGGCCGGCACATGAAGATCATCTCTGGCGAGGTTCGTTGAGCCGTTCAGGCCGCTTCTGGCTGGCGCTCGATCAATGTCAGCGTCAGCCAGCGCGCGGTCAGCGCCGGCTTTTTCGAGCCCTCGATCTCGATCGTCACGTCATGCGCGGTCTGCACCCAGCCCGACGGCCTGACCTTGACGTCGGCCAGCACGAAACGGGTGCGGATGCGCGCGCCGGTCTTCACCGGCGCCAGGAAGCGCAGCGAATCAAAACCATGGTTGACGCCCATCTTGCTGTTTTCGAGCGGCGGCATGGTCTCGAAGGTCATCGCCGATAAAAGCGAAAGCGACAGAAAACCATGCGCGATGGTGCCGCCGAACGGCGTCTCGCACTTGGCGCGTTCCGGGTCGCAATGGATGAACTGGTGGTCGTCGGTGGCGTCGGCGAACTGGTCGATCATGCGCTGCGAGACCACCCGCCACGGCGACACGCCGACCTCCTTGCCGACGCTGGCCAGAAGCACATCGAGACTGATCGGTTCCACGCTGATGTCCTCCATTTCAACCGTCCGGAGCGCGAGCGGCTTCATTCCTTGAACAGTGTCAGCCCATGCTGCACCGACTGTCCGCCATCGATCGGCAGGATGGCGCCGGTGATATAGCTGCCGGCACGGCTGCACAAATAGAGCGTTGCGCCGGCAATGTCATCCGGCGCGCCGATGCGACGAAGCGGAACATGGCCGCCGATATGCTTGGCCTGGTCCTCGGTGGCGGTGGCGAAGGCAGTCATCCGGCTCTGGAAGGGACCGGGGGCGAAGGCATTGACGGTGATACGGCGGGCGGCGAACTCGATCGCCAAGGTGCGCGTCAGATGATGAACAGCAGCCTTCGAGGCAGAGTAGGAGTAAGCGTCGTCGGCCAGCGGCTGCGTGCCCATCACCGAACCCAGATTGATCACCCGGGCCGGATCGGCATCGCTGGCGGCGGCGTCGAGCAGCGGAAGAAGCTCGCGCGTCAGGTGGAAGACGGCCGTGACGTTGACGCCGAACACCCTGGCCCAGGCATGGTAGGGAAAACTTTCCAGCGGCGCGCCCCAGGAGACACCGGCATTGTTGACCAGGATGTTCAGCCGCTCGGTCCGCGCCTTGACCTCGTCGACCAGCGCCGCGATGCCAGCTTCGCTGGAGACATCGCCGGCAAAGCCTTCGGCCCGGCCGGTGCCGCCGAGGGCGTTCAGTTCGCCGGCAACCCTGACGCAGTCCTCGCCCTTGCGCGAGGCGATCATCACAGTGGCGCCGGCTCTGACCAAAGCGGTCGCCGCCATGCGGCCGATGCCGGTCGCAGCCCCGGTCACCAGCGCGGTCTTGCCGGCCACCGAAAACAGCTCGTCCAGATAGCTCATTGCAATTCCTCCGCGCGCCCGTGCCTCGCCCAGCAAAAGGCTGCCATGGTCAGGGCCGCAAATCTCTTCAGGCAAATGATAGTGCCCAATTTGTATTGGAGATCAACTTGTTGAAGTCGGCGCTGCCCCTCGTCGCCCCGCCGGGCACTCCTCCCCGTATAGTGACGGGGAGAAGGAGATGACCGCAACGCCGGCGCCCTTCTTGCAACGCCGGTGATTGGCGAAATCGGTGACGAGAGCGCCCCTCTCCCCGTCCCTATACGGGAGAGGGGCCGGCAGGCAGGTGAGGGGCAGCGCAAACGCTCGGCTTGAGCGGCCACCGGCCTAAGCTGAAGCGATTGTCCTGCCTACTCAGCCGGCTCGACATTGGTGTAGGCGGCTTGTTCGAGCTCGCGCTTCAACCGTGATGCCTCTTCCACCTTCGGCGTGACGAAGCGGCCGAGCAGGAGATAGGCGACCGGCGTCAGGAACAGCGTCGAGACGGTGGCCAGACCCAGACCGCCGACGATCACCCAGCCGAGCGCGATGCGCGCCTCGGCGCCGGCGCCGCTCGCCAGCACCAGCGGCACGCCACCGAGCACGGTGCAGATCATCGTCATCATCACCGGCCGCAGCCGGATGGTGGAGGCCTGCTCGATCGCCTCGCGCACGCCGAGCCCGCGGTCGCGCAACTGATTGGCGAACTCGACGATCAGGATGCCGTTCTTGGCCATGACGCCGACCAGGAGCACCAGGCCGATCTGGCTGTAGGCGTTGAGGCTGGTGCCGCTGAGCAAAAGGGCAAAGATCGCGCAGGCAAGGCCGAGTGGCACCGTCGCCATGATGATGACCGCGCTGACGAAGCTCTCGAACTGGGCGGCGAGCACCAGCAAGATGATGACCAGCGAGAAACCGAAGATGGTGATCATGGCGCTGTTGGTCTCGCCCAGCGTCGCCGCCTCGGCCAACGGAACGATGCGGCTGCCCGGCGGCAGAAGCGGCGTGGCGATTGCCTCGGCGCGGGTGAGCGCCTGGCCGAGCGCGAAATCACCGCTGAGGTTGGAGGTAATCGCCACCGACGGCTGCTGCTGCTCGCGGGTCAGCGAGGGCGGCACGGCGCGCTCGGTCAAAGTGGCGATGGTCGACATCGGCACGAAGCGGCCGTCGGCCGTCTTCAGGAAGATGTTCTCCAGATCGGTCGGGTCGTTGATCGGGTTGGTCGTCGAGACGATTTTCACCCCGTAGCTGCGGTCGGCGATATAGACGTCGACGACATCATTGCCGTCGAGCATGGCCTGGAAGGTATCGGCAAGCCCGGTGATGTCGATACCGAGGTCGGACGCACGCTCGCGGTCGATGGCTACGGAAAGCTGGGGCTGCGTCGGGTCGACGGAGAGCCGGGGCGACTGGAAGCGGGCGTCCTTCTGCATCTCGGCGATGATCTTCACCGCAGCGTCGCCGAGCGCCGCACGGTTGTTGCCGACCAGCGCGAACTGCAGGCCGTTGCCGGCGCCGCGAATCCCGAGGCTGTTGGGCTGCATCGGAAAGACGCGCACGCTCGGCACCTGCCGGGTGAGCCGTCTGATGTCGGCCATGATCTGCTGCTGGCTGCGGGTGCGCTCGTCCCATGGCGCCAGTGTCATCACCATGAAGCCGGCGTTGTAGGCGCCGTTGCGGCCGGCGCTCTCGAAGGTGTTGCGGATTTCGCCGGAATCGCGCAGCGGCTGGATCAGTTTTTCGATCTTCTGCATCTGCTGCGTCGTGTAGTCGAGGCTAACGCCTTGCGGCGCGTCGACGCGCATGAGCACGATGGCACGGTCCTCGGTCGGCGTCAGTTCCTGGCGGATCGTGCCAAACAGCGTGAAGGCGGTGGCTGCAAACAGCAGCGCGACCAGAAGCACGATCCACGGCGCGTCGAGGCAGATGCGCAGACAGCGCCGGTAGAGCGTGTTCAGTGCGCGGCCGATGCGGGCACCGATGCCGCTGCCGCCTTCGGGGTGAAGCGGGGCAACCGACAGCATGCGCGAGGCAAGCATCGGACAAAGGGTTAACGCCACGACGGCGGACAGAAGCACCGATATGGCGAGAACGAAGCCGAATTCGCGGAACAGGCCGCCGGTCTGGCCGGGCAGGAAGGAGATCGGCACGAAGACGGCGACCAGCGTCAGCGTCGTGGCGATGACGGCGAAGAACACTTCCTGAGCGCCAAGCACGGCTGCGGCGCGTGGCCCCATGCCTTCGTTGCGTCGTCGCACGATGTTTTCCAGAACAACGATGGCGTCGTCGACGACCAGGCCCGTCGCCAGCACCAGGGCGAGCAGCGTCAATATGTTGACCGAGAAGCCGGCAAGATAGATGGCGGCGATTGTCCCGATCATGGCGACCGGCATCGCAAGCCCGGGAATGAGCGTCGCGCGCCAGTCGAGGAGAAACGCATAGATGACGATCAGCACAATGGAGACGGACAGGCCGAGTGCGATCTCGACCTCATGCACCGCGCCGTTGACGAAGACCGCATCGTCGCTGGTGACCTTGATCGACATGCCCTGAGGCAGATCCGCCTGCAGCGCGGCGACGGCGGCCCTGACGCCGGTCGAAATATCCAGCGTGTTCGATTCCGCCTGGCGGATGATGCCGAGACCGATGCCGGTCTTGCCGTTCGAACGCAATGTGGTCTGACCGATGTCGGGGCCGAGCGTGACGGTGGCAACGTCGCGGATGCGGGTCGTCCCGCCGATGATGATGTTTTCGAACTCCTCCGGCGTGGTCACGTCCGCCGTCGGCCGCACGATTAGATCCTGGTTGGTCGTGGTGATCGAGCCGGCAGGCGAATCGAAAGCGACCGAGGCCAGCGCTGTCCTCAGGTCGGCGACGGTGAAGCCCAGGCCGGCGAGCTTGTTCTGATCAACATCGATGCGAAATATCTTGTCGCGGTCGCCATAGACCTGGACGTCGGCTACGCCAGGCACAGCGGCAAGCTCGTCCTCGATCTGGTCCTGGACCAGCACCGTCATGTCCTGCACCGACATGGTGTCGGAGGTGACAGCCAGCCGCATCACCGGCTCGGAATTGGCATCGGCCTTGACGATGCGAGGCGCATCCGCCGTGTCCGGCATCTGGTCGGCGACGCGGCCGACGCCATCGCGCACATCGGAGGCGGCGACGTCGAGGTCGACGCCGTCGTTGAATTCGATGGTGACGCGGCTTGTGCCGAAGGACGAGGTGGACGAGATCGACTTCACACCAGAGACGCGGGCGACTGCGCCCTCAATCACGTCGGTCAATTCGCGGTCGACAGTCTCGGCCGCAGCGCCTTCAAAGGTCGTGTTGACGGTGACGACGGCGCGATCGACATCCGGCAGTTCGCGGATTTCGACACCGTAAAAGGCAGCAAGGCCGGCGACCGCGATCAGCGTGTTCAATACGAAGGCCATCACCGGCCTGCGGATGAACAGCGCAGTGAAACCTGTGTCGCTGGCTGCGTTGTTGGTGGCGGTCATCAGCCGTCGGCGTCCGCGGCGCGCTGTTGTTCGCCGGCGATGCGGACCTCGCCGCCTTCGCTGACGCTCTGGGTGCCTTCGGTCACCACCATGTCGCCGCTGACGATCGGGGCATCGATCAGCACGGTCTCAGTGTTGCGCTGGATGATGCGCACCGCAACCCGCTTGGCCTTGCCGTCCACGATGGCCCAGATATAGGCGCCGTCCGAACCCCATTGTATCGCCAGCGGACTGACCGCGGGAAAGCTGTCGCCGGGGAACTTCATGGTGATCTGGAAGGACATGCCGGCACGCAGCGAATCGGCCGGATTGGCGATCTTTGCCTTGACCAGAAGGGTACGACTGGCTTCATCGATGTGGTTGTCGATGGCGGAGACCGTGCCGGAATAGGCTTTGTTGGGGTTGGCAATTGGCGTCGCCGACAATTGCGCGCCGACCTTGACGGCGGCGGCGAAGCGTTCCGGCACCCAGAATTCGACCAGTATGCTGGAGCGGTCGTCGAGGGTGGCGACCGCCGACTGGCTGGTCACATAATTGCCGGCTGATATCGGCAGGATGCCAACGACGCCGGCGATCGGCGCGACGATCGAGCGGCGCTGCAAGGCCAGTTCCGCATCGCGAAGCGCCAGCTTGGCATTGGCCAGCACCACTTCGGCATCGGCAACGGCGACCGCCGTCGCAGCGTTGGAAGCCCGCAGCGATTTGACCCGGTCGAGCTTGGCCTGCGCGTCCTGCAAGGCAACTTTTGCGCGGTCCTGTGCGATCACCTCGGTGTCGGAATCGAGGGTGGCAATGATCTGTCCTTTTTCGACATGGGCGCCGGACTCGACCAGAAATTCGACCAGGCGGCCTGAACTGTAGGGATTGACCGTCACCGAGGCGTTGGCGCGGCCGGTGCCGATCGCCCGCAGGCGATCGTTGATGACGGCCGTGGCCGCCGGCAATGCGACGATAGTCACCGACTGGCGGGCGCCGTTGCCGCTGCCCGCTTGCCCGGTGTTGTCGACGGCGCTCGTCACTGTCGGAGGCGTCGCGGCATCAGCCCAGTCGATGCCCCAGCGCGCCAGCACATCCGGCGCGCCTGGAAAAAAGCGAACCCAGGCGGCCGCGGCCGCGACGAGGATCACAAGTGCAAAAACGAACTGTTTCCAGGCGGCCATCGGCACTCCGGTTGGCAAAGATCCCGTCTACGCTTCCCAAGCTGAAGTAGACGCGACGACACCCTCCGACCACAGGGGATGGCCCGTCGATATCAAAGCTTTATGGCAATTCTCCCGCTCGCTTGCACATTAAATCGGTGTAACGTTGGTAAGGGCCCCGGCTGGCTCACTGGCCGATCGGCGTGGGCGGCAGAGATCACCAGATGCGCTCGCCGTTTCGATCGCCTCCTCAGGGCCATGCCGACGGCGCCGCTCGGCAGGTCGTCCATCGGATCCCGTCTGCGTGCCGGCGGTTTTTTTTTACGTCGCGTGTGCGCCGCCGGGTACGACGACACCGGACATCGCGATTCCGGCGGTTGCCGGATCTTCCTTCAGCGCCGCGTCCGCGAGCGAGACCACGCCCACCAGGCGCTTGTCGCGATTGAGGACAGGCAACCGCCTGACCTGGATGTCACCCATATTCTGGGCGACGTGCTCGATATCTTCGTCCTCGAAGCAGTATTTGACATCCTTGGTCATCACGTCGCGGACCGTGGCATTACGTCCTTGCCTTCGGCGACCGCACGCACGACGATGTCACGGTCGGTGATCGTTCCGACGATTCGGTCGTTTTCTCCGACTGGCAGGAATCCGACATCGTCAACCGCCATGCGTTTCGCGATTTTCTGCAGCGACTCGCCAGGACTGGCGAGATGAACGTTGGGGGTCATTATCTCAGCGACTTTCATGGTGAATCTCCCTGTTCGCGCGCAGAACGGCACCGGCGCCGGCAGTCGTCGAGCGAGATTGGTCTGGAAGACGTGTTGAGAGTCTCAGGCCTGTCGCGCTGCGACGCTCGCTCGGCGGCCTCGTTTTTCGCTGATGGAACTAACAGCCGGGCCGAATGGTTCCAGCCGTTTGGCCGCGCCGCCATAGATATCTGCCGGAACCATCGGGCTCCGGTCCCGTTTGCCGTGAATACCGCCTTGCAGACCGGACATGGGCGGCGTGACCCTTGAAGCTTCCCGTTTTGTTCCCATATAGGATGAAAGGACTGGAGACGGTTCTTCCGCTGGGTCCCGCGCGGAGACTTAGGTAACAAATCGCACCTAAGACATGGCCTAGCGCGCCCCTGAACTGAGACGCCAAAAGCGTAACAGTTCTCCGCAAAAAAGATTGAAATGGTTGTTGACACTTTGGATGGGCGCCGACTATATACGCCTCACCAACGAGGGCGGCGCGCCGCTGGCGACGAAGAAGTTCGCTTCTAGAT